>NZBD01000001.1 GCA_002687735.1 Candidatus Iainarchaeum sp.
AAGCAACCGAACTTTACCAAGATTTTAGTGAGCAATGTATTTCAACAGCAGAACAAATTACAAACAAACTAATTATTGATTCCGCAATTAAACTTGGTTCGCTTCCAACAACCGTTGTTAAAGGTTTATCAGATTTTACGGTTGACTCAATAAATTACGGCGTAGATAAAATTGGCGGAGCTGAAACATCAGCAATGACTAGTGCAGAGTTTTTAGTTTGGAGTTGCCAAATGAGAGATAGATTATTGCCAGATATTGATAGGCTTAATGATGAAAGATCAGAAGTGTTTGCACAAATAGAAAGATATGATGCAAAAATAAATTCTCTTGAATAAAATTTATTCTTTATTCAAACTCAGAAATATTTCCCCAAAGAATTCATCTTGCCACATGTTGATTTTTCCTTTGTTGGTTAGGAACAAACAAGGCAGGAAAGTTCTGACAATATTGGTTACATCTCCGTTCTTGCTTTTGACTAACTGTGAAAATAAAATCAATCCTTCAGAATCAGCATTTTTTGTTATTTTTTTGTAAACCGAATCCATCTCCTTATCAATCTGAAAATCTGGCATTGGTATTTCAAACTTAGTTCTTTCTCTTTTTAGGAAAGCACTGTCTTTAGTTTTTTTAGAAGTCTGCAGCATTTTTTCAATACTGTCAACCAAAGCATCCAGAGAAACCTTCCCCTCTTTAATTTTTCTTATGCTTTTCAGATCAGGAAGCAAAGCTTCAAACTCAGCCCTTTCCTCAGGAGACATTTCTTTTTTCTTTTCTAAAAAATCATCTTCATCATCAATGTCACTTAATTTCAAAACATTAGACTTGAATTTTAAAAGAATTGCAGAAGCAAGAATAGCATTAGCGGGCAATCTCAAATCGGTTCCGGTAAGAGCATTAATTTTTCCAAGATACATTTCAGCAAGGTTAGCAATATCAATATCCCAAGGATCCATTCTTTCCTTTTTCACCAATTCAATAAGGATTGTTTTCCAGGCAGGTTGGTCAATTAAATCAACCAATCCTTCCTGATTCATGGATTCAGGCAAAGTTATTGCAGAATCCAGTTCAGCTGAAGCTAACTCCTCCAAATCATTCTTTTCAGGGGTTTCAGACTTGTCAATTTTTGTCTGGTTTTCTGGGGCATCCATACAAAATAAAGGAAAACGAGTGAATATAAAAGTATGGTTATGTAGTAGTCTTATCATATTTCAGATTAATTTGAATAACTTAAGTTCCTTCTTTCCAGGAATTTAAGTACTTAATTTGCTCTTCAGTAAGCTCATCCATTTCTACACCCATTGCATCTAACTGAAGCTGTGCAATACTCTTGTCCACTTCTTCAGGAAGCATGTGCAAATTAACATCAAGCTTGTTCTTTAGACCATATTCAAGTGCAAGTGCCTGTCCGCAGAAACTTAAACTCATTACTGTTGAAGGATGACCTTCCGCAGCACCTAAGTTTACTAATCTTCCTTCCGCACACAAATTAATTTTTTTACCGTCTTTCATTGTGTACTCATCCAATTGCCATCTGATTCTTTTTTTGCTAACACTTAATTCTTCCAGACCAGGAACATCTATTTCAGAATCAAAGTGACCTGAATTAGCAAGTATAGCTCCGTCTTTCATTTTTGGCATAACACTTCTTGGAATAACATTCTTGTTTCCGGTGACGGTTACAAAAACGTCCCCAAATAAAACTGCTTCTTCCATAGGCATTACTCTATACCCATCCATCTTAGCCTGCAAAGCAGGAATGGGTTCTACCTCTGTAACAATAACATTTGCACCAAGGCCTTTGCTTCTTAATGCAACTCCTTTTCCGCAAGAGCCATAACCAATAACAACAACGGTTTTTCCAGCAAACAAGATATTTGTTGCTCTTAAAATTCCATCAAGAGTACTTTGTCCGGTTCCATAATAATTATCGAATAAGTGTTTTGTTTTGTTATCATTCACAGCAACAACTGGATATTTCAAAGCATTTTCTTTTACCATTGCTTTTAATCTTATAATTCCGGTTGTGGTTTCCTCTGTTCCGACAACTAAATCATCAATTAATTCAGGTCTCTTTAAATGAATTTCAGAAACCAAATCAAGACCGTCATCAATAGTTGCTGTTGGTTTAATATCTAAAACTTTAGACAAATATTCATAATACTCTTCATTGGTTTCGCCTTTTTTTGCATAAACATTAACCCCTTCTTCAGCTAAAGCAGCAGCAACATCATCCTGAGTACTTAATGGATTGCAACCTGTAATAGCAACCTCGGCTCCTCCGGCAATCAGAGTTCTGACTAATATTCCGGTTTCTTTGGTTACGTGCAGAGCCATTCCTACTCTGTGGCCTTTGAATGGCTTTTCCTTTTCAAAACGCTTCCTGACCTCTAATAATGCACCCATTTGGGTTTCTGCCCATGCTAATTGCATTTTGCCCTGTTCTGCTAACTTGATATCTTTCACATCATAACTCATAAAATCACTTAGAAATTACAATTCAGAGCTTTTTTAAAGCATTGGTACGATTTGGAAGAACAAAAAAGTATTAATATAAGTTTAAATGTTTCTTGAGTATGGGCCACAAAAAGCACAAGAGAGGCTTTGGAGAAAAAGCATTAAATAAATTCTTAGGCGTAGTTTCTCTTGGAAGAATAGATTACAGACCTACAAGAGGATCATCAGACCCCTATTTTTCAAAAGTTAAAAATCCTAATGAAAGGATTAGACTTTTAAGAATGAGATTAAAATCACACGTTAATACTATGTCTCACAGAGAAACTGAGCAGATAATTGGAATGATAAATGATATAAAGAAAAAACAGGGAATTAAAGATTAAAATTTTACAAATTCTTCAAATTCTTTGTAGCGAGATTCAACATCCTGCATTGTTAAAGTTTTTAATTTTTCAACAGAAAAACCTTCCGCATTAAACGAAGCAACGCAACTCGCATACACCAAAGCCTTTCGCATGTTCTCTTCATTAAAATCATTTGTTTTTGCTAAGTAACCAATTAAGGATCCTCCAAAAGAATCACCACTTCCTGTTGGGTCTTTAACATTCTCTAATGGATAACCAGCACATGCAAAGTGCTTTCCGCCGGAAAACATTATACAACCGTGTTCACCTTTTTTTATTATAGCAATTTTAGAATCCAGTTTTAAAATTTCCTTTGCAGCTTTAACTAAATTAGAAGTGTTAAATAATTGCCTTGCTTCACCATCATTCATCAGAATCAGATCAACTTTTTTCACAACCTCTAAAACTTTTTCTCTTTTAATATCAATCCATAAGTTCATTGTATCAGCAATAACTAAACCAGGTCTTTTTTTCATCTGAGAAAGAACACTTAACTGCAATTCAGGATCAATGTTTCCCAAAAACAAAAAATCAGCATCTCTGAATTCCTCAGAGAGTTTTGGATTAAAAGTTTCCAGAACATTTAAATCAGTTTTTTTTGTAATTGCAGTATTAAGGTCATGAGAATATTCGCCTTCCCAGTGAAATGTTTTTTCTCCACTTTTAATTTCAATTCCTGAGGTATCAATTCCTTTTGATTTAAATAATTCTAAATGTTCTTTTGGAAAGTCATCTCCCACAACCCCAACAATTCCTGCTTCGGAAAATAAAGAGCATGCAAGCGAAGCAAAAGTAGCAGAACCGCCTAAAGCAGATTTAGCCTCGCCAAAAGGAGTTTTTACATCGTCAAGAGCTAAAGAACCAACAATAACAACTTTTGGCATTTAATCACTCTCAAATTTTTTCAGGGTTTTTTCTACTTCAGAAAATATCTCCTGCAAAGTTCTGTTTCCATCAACTTTAACCAGTAAACCTTTTTCATTATAAAAATCAGATAATGGTTTTGTTGTTTCGTTATAAAGATTAAGTCTTTTCTCAACAATTTCAGGCTTATCATCTGCACGAAGAATAGTTTTTCCTCCACAATCATCACAGAGGCCTTCATTCTTAGAAGGAACATCAAGGCCATAAATTCTCTTACAATCCACACATTGTCTTCTTGCAGAAAGTCTTTTCACAATTACATCAACAGGAGAATCTATTTCAAGCACAACATCAAGAGAAATTTTTAGTTCATCTAAAAGATGATCCAGCATTTTTCCCTGAGCAAGATTTCTTGGAAAACCATCAAGAATAAAATAACCATTAAATTCATTCAGTCTTTTTTTCAGAATATCAAGGACTATTGAATCACTTACAAGTTTACCGTCTTTCATAATAGGCTCTACTTTCAAACCAATTTCAGTTTTTTTAGCAACCTCGTCCCTAAGAAGATCTCCTGTTGAAACATGAGTGCATTTAAATGTGGTTTCAATAAACTTAGCAATAGTTCCTTTTCCAGTACCCGGAGGGCCTAACAACACTAAATTCATAGTAAATCTAAGTAAAAATGGAGAAAAAGACTTATTAATGCTATTGCCGAAGTTTTATCTCTTCTACTCCGAATACAATATGCCGAAGTTTTATCTCTTCTACTCCGAATACAATATGCCGAAGTTTTATCTCTTCTACTCCGAATACAATATGCTGAAGTTTTATTTCTTCCATACTTTGAAATCAATTACTATTTGAATAGTGTCAGGAGCATAATCTCTTACTTTTCGCTTTTCAATTACTTTGAATTTTCTTCCCTGTTTTTCACACGAATCCTTAATCTGCTGTAAAGGAATCTCATACGGGTTTTCTCTGGAAGTAAACTGGTAATAATGAACAATCCCTACTGAAGGTTTGATGTATTTTATTGAATCTTCCAGAAAATCCTCTCCTCCTTTAGGAAGAGGCATTACTGCTCTGTCAAACTTTCCTTTATATTTTTTTGCAAGTTTTTTAACATCCCCAAGAATAGGCTCAACAATACCATCAACTTTATTTTTCACAATGTTTTCTTTCATATTTTCGACAGCATGAGGGTTTAGTTCAACAGCAATTGCTTTTTCCATTTCAGAATTTTTTGCAAACACAATAGGAAAAGGACCAACTCCCGCAAAAAGACAGGCAACATGTTCTCCTTTTTTTATAAGTTCAGAAATTCTTTTCCTTTCAGTTGAAAGCCTCGGGGAAAAGAAAACTTTCCCAACCGAAATTTTAAACATACAACCATATTCCTTGTAAAGTGCAGTTTTGTTTCTTTTGCCTGCAATTATTTTCACTGGTTCAGCNCTGAATTTTCCTTTATGAGCNCCTGTTTTTTTACAGACAGTTTCAATNGAATTATTAACNTCAAGAAGAGCTTCTCCNATTAATGCTTCTTTTTTTTCAAGCTCTTTTGGAATTTCCATTATNGCAATATTNCCNAGAGTATCAAATGAGGTTTTCAGAAAAGTAAACTCTTTTTTAGTAAGCTTGTTTTTCAGAGNCTCTTTCAGGTTTCTGGGCTTTAAAACCTTTTTAAGTTTATTTTTTGAATTCAACATAAAATTAATAAGCTGATTCAATGATTATAAATCCATGGTTCAGGAGTTTATTCAGGAATATTTCTGCAGCCCTATAATTAACCCTGCAGTTCAGGGATATAATTTTGTGAATACCTCAGTTTATGCTTTAATTTTGCTTTTAGTTATCTGGTTTGGCATAATTCCTTTTCTGAAAAACAAGGATGTTCCTGTTAACTTTAAATTCATGCTGGCTTTATTGCCGTATGTTATCTTTGGAGCAGGTTTTAGAGTATTCAATGATACCGGAATTTTCAATAACACCTGCAATATATTAGATCCTGCTTTCTTTACATTCACTCCAGGAATCTGGTTCTTAACCGCAGGAATTACAATAGTAGCATTGCTCCTCAGCAAAAAAATTTCAAAAGATGAGGAAAGCTTTTACAAATACTTTGGAGGAATTGGATTATTATTTGCTGTTCCGGTACTGCTTTATTTATTCAGTGTTTTCAAATCATGGGATGGATTTTTCATGGTTGTGATTATAGCCGCAATAATAACTCTTGCAGCAAAATTTGTTGTTGAACTCAAGGAAAAAAATTTCTTTAAGGACAAGCTGAATATTCTTGTTGTTGCTGGTCAAGTTTTGGATGGGTCAGCAACATTTGTGGCTACAGATATTTTCAGCTGCGGAGAGCAACACCCATTAAGCGAATCAATTTTAGGAGTTCATCCTGCTTTGTTTATTTTAGTAAAAATTGTTCTGGCACTCTTAATAATCCATTATGTGGATCAGGATATCAAGGATGAAAGAGTTAAGGCTTTCATAAAAATAGCAGTAATAATCCTTGGCTTCGCTACTGGGGGAAGAGATTTGCTTACTTTAGGCGCAGGCACTTGCTTATAAATTTATTCAAAAATACTTCTTATATGCTATATTTAATCGGAATTGGACTAAAGCCAAAACACATAACCTCAGAAGCACTGGAATCACTGAAAGAGTGTGAAAAGGCATACTTAGAGGTTTACACTTCACAGTACTCTGAAGGTTCAAAAGAAGAACTTGAAGGATTTATTGGAAAAGCACTTACTGAACTTTCCAGAAAAGAAGTGGAAGAAGAATTTCAGCAAATTTTAGAAGAAGCAAAAAATAAAAAAATTGCTTTGTGCGTTTATGGAAATCCGATGAATGCTACTACTCATTTACAGATTATTCTTGATGCACAAAAATCAGGAGTGAAAACAAAACTTGTTCCCGGATTAAGCATTTTTGAATTTGTCGGGTTCACTGGTTTGGAAAGATACAAATTTGGAAAAACCACTTCTATTGTTTTCCATGAACAAGAATATGAACCTGAAAGTTTTTACGACACAATTCTTGAGAATAAGGAAAAAGGATTACATACGCTTTGTTTATTAGATATTAAAAAAGACCAAGATAAAATGATGAACATTGGACATGCATTATCCTTGCTTGAGGGAATAGAGATTAAACGTGAAAAAAATGTTTTAGGAGAAAGTATTTTTGTCGGATTAGCAGGAGTTAGTGGAGAAAAGCAGCAGGTCAAAGCTGGTTCTATTCAGGATCTGAAAAAGTTTAATTTTTCACAATACCCGCAATCAGTGATTGTATGCGGTAAGCTTAATGAAAAAGAAATTGAAGGATTAAATACATTGAGTGATCTTAAATGAATGAGAAAGAAGAAAAGATTGAAGAAAAAGTTTCAAAGTACAGGGAATTAACAAAAAAAGCATTGGAAAAAGTTGGGGTTATTGATTCTGAGAAAGGGAATGAATTGTTGGAAATGGCAAGGAATTATTACAATGATGCAATGCACTTTGAAAAAGAAGGAAAACTCCTTACTGCACTGGCAGCTTATAGTTATGCCCATGCCTGGATTGATGCAGGGGTTAGATTGGGTTATTTAGACGGGAAAAATGATGATCAGTTATTCGTGCTTCCATAACCGAATTTGCTAAATAAGACAAATTTTAAAAACAACAAAATTAGCAAATGATTTTAAATAAGTAAAGAATTATTTCTCTATGGCACCATTCAAACCTAGAGAAAATTTCACAGCTAGAAATCAGAGGATTTTCAAAGATGAAGAAGCAGCAATTATGGAAGGCAGAGCGTACATCGGCCTTATTTGTCCTGGAAAAGACCTGCTGAGGTTTGGCAGAAAATTTTTACTGAGTTTTCCTGAACAAATCGTTAGAGGAAAAAAGCGAACACGATATGTAATTGGCCTTTCAAAAGGAGTTAATGAATCAAATTTTGTTGTTGGTTTACGTCTTGAAAGCCAAACTGGAGAACGTGAGAGAAATTTAGGCTCTGTGAGCCTAGGTTTTGACAAGGATTCTGTGATAATGATTCCAAACGGGCATTTTGGGGAACAACCGATGCTTGATAGATTCAAGCATATTACTGAAAAGCCATGGGCTAATTATTTAGTGGAACTAATTGAAGAACATGCTAGAAAAAATGGTTTTCAGCAAGTGAAAATTCCCGTTCCTGAAAGCCTCTACTATTACAAGAACCCAGTTAATGTTGATAGTGAGAGAGAAACAGAACAGGTAAGGAGAAGGATGAGAACATTTTATGGAAATGTGGCAAGGGCAATGCACTATGAAAGAAAGGAGTCTAAAAATCTAGTTAGATGGCTGCAAAAACTAGCTAAAGGCAATCCTGAAACAAAAGCAACTTATTTTGTAAAAAAACTCTAATAATCCTAAATCTGCATCAACACCTTTATTGAGTCTTGTGAAAGTAAGAATTAAATAGCTGTTTTTACCATTATAATTGAGTGATTTTATGGGTGTTTATGATTCAGGTTTAAACCTAGACTTTATCAAGTTTGATAAAAAAAAGTTTCTTCCAATAATAGGAGCGATTGTGCTAATTATTATTCTGGCTTATGCTGCAATTTATGCTGTTTCAAATTATGAGCCAAGCCCCATAGAATTCAGGTTTGAAAAAAACCCGATAAAGAGCGGGGAAGAAACAAAGATTTTTATTATAATTTCAAATCAGACAAAAACTGATGCGGAAGATGTTTCTCTTATTTTAAAGGCAAAAGAGATTAGTGATTTTGATGTTATTCCATTGAATGAAAAGTTTGATGGTTCAATTAAATTTTTATCCTCAGGAACTTCCAGAGAAATAACTTTTCTGATTAATCCTATCGGGGAAGTTCTTCCGGGAACTTATACTTTGGTTGCAGAATCCGCAATTAATGGACAGCTTCATACAAAAGAAACAAAACTTTTTGTTGAAAACTGATTTTTCAAAATTCAAAACTAATAT
Source organism: Candidatus Iainarchaeum sp. (assembly GCA_002687735.1). Taxonomy (GTDB): domain Archaea; phylum Iainarchaeota; class Iainarchaeia; order Iainarchaeales; family Iainarchaeaceae; genus UBA493. Next base: position 8,700 of record NZBD01000001.1, read on the forward strand.
CTTATTTCAAAATCAGAAAATTCATTAATAGCTTTTGATCTGGTAACTGAAATGTTTTCAACATTGCAAAGCGGAGGGCCTTTTTGTAATTCAATTAGGAATTTTTCAATTTTTTCTTTTTTTCCTTCAGCAACTGCTTCTACAGAATCATTAGCAAGATTTCTTACAAAACCCTTTAATCCTAAAGACAAAGCAATTTGTAATGCAAAAGCCCGAAAGCTTACTCCCTGAACTCTACCAGAAACTATTACTTCAATCCTTTCCATTACTTTCACTTACACTACCCAAAATATCCAAAGCTTCTTTGAAAATTCGTTTATTATCATCATGTGTTAAAAATGATTCAACTTCACTTTCCTCAGCCCACTTAAAATCATCATGCTCAATAATTTCCTGTTCTAAATTAACCGGTTCATCCATGTTTCCTCTCAGGACAAACGGAGTGTAAACATATTTCATGTCTTTTGCAATCCAGGTAAATTTTTTAGGCATATTAGAAATGATTTTTACCTGACTTAAACTGCTTTCCTCATCAATTTCCCTTAACAAAGCCTGTTCAGGAAGTTCGCCCTCATCAATACCGCCTTTTAAAAATTCCCAGCCAGACCAGTTTAAAACTCTGTGAAGAATAAGGAAATATCTCTTGTTATCGCGCTCATCATAAATGATCGCGGTAACACCGTGTTTTTCTTTCATAAATATTAAAATTATTTAGATTCTTCTTTTTTAGGAACCAATCCAGATTTTTCTAACAGGTCTTCATAAGTTATGTCAGTCTGCTGTTGAATATGCTTAATCTGTTTTTCATCCAAATGTTTGAATCTTTTTTGTAACACCAAATACTCTTTCACTGGTTTTGGATTTGACGGGTTAAAGTTCAATTTATATTTTCCGTTTTCGATTTCAAATAAATACCAAAGTCTTGACTGAACAGCCAACTTTGCAACTTTGAAAGTGACTCCGCCATCAAAGCCTGCACCTAAACAACAAGGCGCATCAATAGTAACAAATGCCGGGCCTTTAATTGCTTTTGCTTTTAACAATTTCATTTTCATATCAGCATAATAAGCAATTGATGTAGAAGCTGCATATGCAATTCCGTGGGCTGCTGCTATTTCCACAATAGGTTTTCTTTCTGTTTCTTTTCCTTTGTGAACAGAACCAACCACTGTAGTGGTTGTTGCAGCACCGTAAGGAGTTGCTCCGGATTTCTGAACCCCTGTGTTAGCATAAAGCTGATTATCATAACAAACATAAAGAACATTGTCTCTTCTTTCAAGCATTCCGCTTAAAGCACCAAAACCAATATCATAAGTTGAACCATCCCCGCCAATAACAACAACTTTTGTGTGATCATTTCCCTGAGCTTTTAGAGCAGCAGCAACACCAGAAGCTACTGAAGCAGCGTTTTCAAACAAAGAGTGAATATAAGGAACTCTCCAAGCGGTTTGAGGGTATTGTGAGGATGTTATTTCCATACAACCGGTTGCGTTAACAACAATAATGTCCTTTCCCAGAGTATCAACTATTTGGATTAAAGCATTGCTTGGCCCACATCCTGGACACCCTGAATGACCGGGAGAAAATAAATGCATTTTTGATTGTTCACTCATAAAAATCATCCTTTCATTGCTGCTTTTGGCGGTTCTTTTGTTATCCATTCTTTTACAGGGCCTTTTTTCATTTTTTCAAACAGTTCTTTAATGTGATCTCTTCTTACTCCTCTTCCACCTAAACCACCATAAAAACTTGAAATTTCAGCACCTGAACCATTAAGTGCACTGAGCATTTCTAAGTATAAAGGAGCTTCTCCTCCAATGCTGATTGCTCTGTCTATTACTCCAACTTTTTTTCCTTTCAAAGCTTTAGCTAATTCTTCTGTTGGAAACGGCCTGTAAACCCTCAAGTGTAATGCTCCTACTTTTTCTCCTTTCTCTCTTAATTCATCAACAACAGTAAATACATTATCCATTACTGAACCTAAACCCATAATTATTCGGTCAGCATCTTTGGTTTTATACTCATTAATCAAGCCATAGGATCTTCCTGATACTTTACCCCATTTTTCTCCGGCTTCCTTCAGAATTTCTTTTGAATTCAGCATATCTTTTACAAGATCCATTCTAAAATCCTGATAATGGGTTGGGTTAGCATAAACTCCTAATGACACCGGGTTTTTGGGGTCTAGTTTTAATGGATATTTATAATCTGGCAAGTAAGCGTGAACTTTCTTTTCATCAACAACATCAACCTGCTGAACAGAATGAGTCAAGTAGTGGCCGTCCACACAAACCATTACTGGAATAAGTGTTTTTTCAGCAACATAAAATGCCTGAGGAAGTGCATCAACAGCTTCCTGATTGTTTTTACAGTAAATCTGAATCCAGCCAGAATCTCTCTGGGAAATTGTGTCCTGCTCATCATTCCAAATGTTTAATGGAGACGAAACAGCTCTGTTTCCAACAAGCATTACAACAGGCAACCTCATTCCTGCTGTTGCAAATAAAACTTCATGCATTAAAAGTAAACCCTGCCCCCCAGTGGTGGAAAATGTTCTTGATCCTGCAGCACTTGCTCCTTGTAAAGCACTTAGTGCAGCAAATTCTGATTCAACAGTAATGTATTCGGGAATTTTTCCATTAGCATAATATTTGTTTAATTCATTTGTAAGAGCGGTTGTCGGAGTAATTGGATAACAAGCACAAACACCAAGTTTACACTGAACTGCCATCTCTCCCAAAACTCTGGCTCCTGATTTAGTTCTAAGCATCATCCACACGCTCCATCTTTATACATTTTACAGGGCATTCATTAGCACAAATGCTGCACCCCTTACAATAATCATAATCAATTTCAGGAATTTTTTTAACAACACCCATAATTCCTTCCGGACAAAAGTTTTGACAAATTCCGCATTTGATACATTTATCTCCATCCACTAAAGGCATGTATGCTTTCCATTCCCCGGTAAGATTTTCTGTTGCAGTTCCTGGTTTTGCGTGCGGAATAATCATACTTTCACCTCCACAGTTTCGGCTGTGGGGTACGATTGACCCTGCTCCGCAGGGGCTTGGCTCACTACGTTCGCAACAATCATACTTTCACCTTTTCAACTTCCATAGTATCATAAATTTCCTGTATAGCGTTAATATTTGCTTCTATTATTTTTTCCGAAAACTTTTCACCCAGCTTTTCCTTAATTGCTCTTTTAACTGACTCAAGTTTTACAACACCGGTTACTTTACAGAATGCTCCAAGCATTACTGTGTTTAAAATTAATTTTTTGAAATGTTTTAAAGCCACCTCAGTTGCATCAACTGTAAAAACTCTTTTTGCCTTCAACCCAAGTTCTCCAGGTTTTTTATCAGAATTAATTATAACAATTCCATCCTCTTTCAAACCAGCACAGACATCAACTGAATCCAATATTGAAGCATCCCCCACAATAACATAATCAGGTTCAGATATTTCCTCATGAATCATAATTGGCTTATCAGCTATTCTTGCATAAGCTTCAACAGGAGGCCCTCTTTTTTCAGAACCAAAAAACGGAAATGCCTGACTTGATTTGCCTTCATAATTTGCAGCCAAAGCTATGAGCTCTGCTCCGGTAACCATTCCCTGACCTGCTCTTGCATGTAATCTTATCTCTATCATCTAGAAATGAATTAGTGAGAAGTATATAAAGGTTACGTTAAATGTCAACAAAAAAGACGTTAATTGACTAACTGATTTTTTTGTCTTAATAAACTAAACCAATTCTGAGTTAATCCACTCAGAATACTCAGAATTAGCATTTATTGGAAACTTTATAATACAGGGAATTTCATAAGAATGCAATTCCTTTACCTTTTTTTCTGCAGCATTAATTTTTTCCTCAGAGGTCTTTGCAAAAATAATAAATTCTTTAGAATTTTCTCTTTTACCTTTCCAATTGTAAATGGATTTACTTTCAATTATATTTGCACACGCAATAAGTTTTTCATCTAAAAGAGTGTTTGAGATTTTTTCAGCTTCTTCTTTTGAGGAACTTGTAATGTAAAGCAAAATCATTTTTTTTCAGCTTCTAATCTTTCAACTAGCAACTTGTAAATATAATACAGAATTACAAAAATTATTAAAATTCCAATTGTAAATTCAATCATTGGCCCAAAGTCTAACAGAATAATCATTATGAACCACCTAAATAAAAATACCAAATTCCTGCAAGAATAGCAGCCCCGGTAATAATCAATAAAATAACAATAAGATTCATAAGATTACTTTCTTTTTGTTTGTACTCGGCTTTTTTATTTATTCTTGAATCAAGAATTTCTTTTGCAAGACTTGAAGCTGTCTCTTCCTGCCACTCAGAAGGGGTTTCGTTATTTTTTTGTGAAACTTTTTTCACAACCGGTTCATTTTTTGATGAGAAACTTTCACCAACAGTGGGTTTTTTTGTGTCCTTTGGTTTTTGCTCAGAAACAGATTGAAATTCATCTTGTTTAATCTCAGGTTTAATTTCAGGTTTAATATCTGGTTTAATATCTGGTTTAATTTCAGGTTTATGTTCAGGGAAAGATTTTGGACCAATTGATTCTGGTTTAGGTTGCATATGTTCAACAGGTTTTGAAATAACTGGTTCTGGTTTTTCTTTTAATTGATCCTTTTGCGCAGATTTTTCATCAGAACCACTTCCTATTTTTGAAATGATTTCATCAGTTTTATCAAGATCCAGTTCATGCGGTTTTGATCCGATGTTTTCACGCATTGAATGGGGTTTATTGCTTCCAAAAGCAGATCCGACAGTCTGGGAATTTCTTTGATTCTTTGGTTTTTGTTTTAAAAAACCAAACAAGTTTTTTTCCTTGGGCTTTGAAGGATCTGGCTTTGGCTTTTCTTCAGAAGAAGTTTTTCTTCCAAATAATGAAGCACGGCTTTTATCAGAAGCAGGTTCTGTTGGAGTCTGTTGTTTAGGTTTATCAGGATAAGAACTTGATTCAGCTGCATTAACTGAATCTGATTTCCCTGGTTTTTTCGATTGTTTTTTTAAACCATCAAAAATACTTTCCTTTGCCATCAAGATAAAAGTAGTCTATTCCACTATATAAAAGTAATTTCAGGCTATTTCTGGAAGATCAAGACTTTCTTTGCCATTTTCTGAAATATCCCCTAATAACCATGCTTTCTCATTGTTTTTATTCAGAAATTCGATTGTTTTTTCAGCATCTTTTTTGGAAACAACAATAACCAAACCAACCCCCATGTTGAAAGCTCGGTACATTTCCTTCTCATCAATATTTCCAGAACTCTGAATTAATTTGAAAATGTAAGGAACTTTAATACTGGGATAATTATACTCTGCTTTCAGTCCTTTTGGAAGAATTCTCGGCACATTTTCAACTAAGCCTCCTCCAGTAATATGAGAAATTCCCTTTACCTTTATTTTACCCATCAGAGAAATAATTACTTTTGAATAACTCCTGTGAACTTTTAATAATTCATCTCCTAGAGTTCCGTTAAATTCTTTGAAATAATCTTTTGGACTCAAATGAGATTGTTCAAACAAAACATGTCTTGCAAGAGAATAACCATTTGTGTGAAGACCATCAGCTGCAAGGCCAATCATTGCATCCCCTGATTTTATTTTAGAACCATCAACAAGATTTGCTTTTTCAACAACACCAACCATACATCCAACAACATCATGTTCTTTTTTTTCGTAAACTCCTGGCATTTCTGCAGTTTCTCCGCCGATTAAAGCGCAATCAATTTCTTTACACGCTTTTGCCATCCCAGTAACAATATTCTGAACATTTTTTGGCAGAATTTTATCGGAAGCCAGATAATCCAGAAAGAAAAGCGGCTTAGCACCTAAAGCCAGAATATCATTAGAACAATGATTTACAATGTCGTGCCCTATTGTTTTCCAGTTCTCCATTTTAGAAGCAACTTTTAGTTTAGTTCCAACACCATCAATAGTGGAAACAAGAATCGGGTTTTTCATTTTTGCAACTTTTGCAAGAGAAAACGCACCACCAAAAGAACCAAGTCCTGTGAGAACCTGAGCATTATGGGTTTCCTTTACAACATTTTTTATTCGTTCAACTGATTCATTACCGGCATCAATATCAACACCTGCATCTTTATACGAAGCCATAATTAAATATTCACCAAGAAGTTTAATATTATAACCTAATTACTTTCCTTATCAACAGTACGCCTGGTATTTTTCCTGTTATTTTTCCTCCGCTTATCTTTCTCACCTATGTTAGGACCTAAATCTTGTCTTCTGCGATCTTTTTTTCTTGTTTGAACAGGAGTTTTATCACTATTATAATGTCTTCTTCCCATTACAACTTTTTTTTCACTTGTTCCTAAAAGTTTACTATCAATTAAAATTCCAACTTTGTGAATATCATCAGGAATTCCTTCAACATCTTCTCTTAATTTCTTATCCCTGCCTTTAATATCTCTAAAAACTCTTTTTAGTTTAACAGAAGGTTTTTTTCTTCTAAAAGCCATAGAACACCTAAAAAGAAAGAATTCGGTTTTATTTAAATCTTGCTATTTGAACCTTTTTTTCCAATAAGAGCAGACTTCTTCTGTTTTTTTCACTGATAAACCAACATATTCTTCAGGAGTTTCAAGAAAAGACAATTCTTTTTTTGAAAATTTATTAATATACTCCGCAAGATCCTTATTTACCTTTGCAAGATCCCAAACACTAATATCACTCGCTTGACCTTTCAGAGTTAATTTTCTCACTAACTCATGCGCATCAGGATGCTCATGCTTTGCAAGCAGAATGTAAAGAGGTTCTGCTATTACTTTTTCTTTTGCAGAATCAAAATTTTTCTTCATTGATTTTCTGTCAACAACCAAGTTTGAACAAACTTTATGTAATCTTTCATTAGATGTTAAAAGTGCTAAGAATAATTCCGGAATAAATCTAGCAGAAGCACTGTTTGTTAAGTCTCTCTGGTGTTCTGAAATTGAATCTGAATAAAAGGTAATTATTCTCGGCATGAATTGTTTCCAGAGGCTTTTCACGTTTTCAAAATTAATCGGGTTTCTCTTATGAGGCATTGTGGATGATCCTACTTGCTTTGCTCCAAAACCTTCAGCAATTTCGCTTATTTCTGATCTTTGTAAGTGCCTCATGTCATCAGAAAAATTTGCCAGAACATTAAATGCTTCAATTGTAGAATGCAGTAAATCTAAAAGTGATTCCGGAGGAACTATTTGTGTTGAATGCATTGCAGGCTTTAAATTAAGCTCAAGCATAATATCCTTTTCTAATTTTGTTGGGTTTTTTACTAATAAAGAAGAAGCATTAAAGGCACCAACAGCTCCTGAAAATTTTCCCTCAAGCTGTTCAGAACAATATTCCATATTTGCAATTGATTTTCCAAGCCGGTTAACAAAACCTGCCATTGTAAAACCAAAAGTTATCGGCTCTGCATGCTGACCATGGGTTCTGCCAATCTGAATTGTTTTTTTTTCGCGCAAAGCGATTTTGCACCATAATTTTAGCAATCTTTTTAATTCCGGAAGAACAAGTTCGTTGACCGCTTCTTTATACCTTACTGCCGAAGATGTATCAACAATATCATAAGAGGTTGAGGAAAAGTGAATGTATGGTTTTGCTTCCTTTGAAACTTTAGAACGCATTACATTTGCTAATGCTCTTACATCATGCTTTATTCTTGCTTCTTCCTTGTAAACGTCCTCTGCTTTTATTTTTTCTGCAACTCGTTCAACTTCCTTTGCGATTTTTTTTGAACAAACTCCCTGTTTTGAAAGAGCTTTTACTAACGCTGCCTCAACTCTCGCTTGATAATAAACACGCGCATTTTCTGAAAAATAGAGTTCAGCCCTCTTTTTCAGGGGACCGCTAATATAACGATAATCTAAAGGAGAAAATAAGTCAAACTTATCCACTAAAACACCTAACTAATTTATGAATTAAAGTATATAAAAACTAAACTCACTGATTCTTTTCAAGGAAAGCTTTGTATGAATTCATTGTTTCTTCAATAGATGGTGCTTTAAATGGCTTTTCCCCGGTCCAGGCTTCACAAACTGATTTGTACATATTGGAAATTATTTCTTTTAAATCAGAAGGAAGCGGTTCGGGCGCAGGCCAGTTCACTTTCTCAACACCATTATTTTTTGCATCTTCCAGTTCTTTAGCCCATGGAGTTGTTTTGTAATAATCCCTAGCTACTTGTTTGCTCATATGAATTCCATTCCACAAAAACCTGTCCTCATCTAAAGTTCCGCAGACATCAACAAGAATCAATTCATTCTTTGGGCCTAAACCAAACTCCACTTTCCCATCAGCATGCTCTAAACCAATGCTTTCTGCTTTTTCAGTAATAAAATCATTAATATTCAAAGCAGCTTCCTTCAATTCGTATAATTGGTCTTCAGAAATTTGCGCCATATCCATTGCCTCGTCCCAGGAAAGATAACGATCTGTTGGCTCCAGCTTGGTTGAAACATCAACAAAAGCATTCTCAAACTTATGTCCTGATTGGGGCATTTCTTCCAAACCTAGATCATCAGGAGTTAGACTTCCATCTTCTAATCTTTTAAAAACACTGCTTCCTTTTGGAAGTGAATTTCTGAAAATAATCTCAAGCGGCACTAAATAGTTTTTTGTTTCCTCAAAAATCTGATTGTCCTGCGGCATTAAAACCCTAACAAGATTAACCCGCATCTTAGTTCCTGAAACAAGTTTTTTGAAATGTGTTTTAATATCGAATTTTTTTTCAAGTTCCTTAAAATTATAAGCAGCCTGTCTGCAAAGGGCTTCTCCTTTTCCGGGAAGAGTGTCCGGCATTTTCCCATAATCAAAAACACTATAATCATCAGTAAACTCAAAAACTCCTATACCCATTGCCTCTTCAGTTGCTTCCTTTTCAACAGTTAGATTTTTTACAGAACCCATTAAACCACCTCGATAAGATTAGGAGGATTTAATTTATAAAAGTTCATTATTTGTTGGCGTCAATTACTTTCTGAGCCGCCTTTTTTCTCAGTGAAACAAGCAAATCATCATACTGATTATTGAGATTTATCAGCTCAAGGGCTGAAATTGCCGCGTTTTTGTAAGAATTAAGGCCAACAGAAAAAGAACTCTGAAGAGAATCAAAGAATTTTAAAGAATCTTTTTTGGTTGAATTATCTTTCACAAGAACCCTTATAATCGGGTTTCTGTTTTTTACGATTTTTTTCCCAAGCGTTGTGAACTCGATAAAAACTTTCGAATGGCTTGGCTTGGTTGAACTGTTTCCGATTGTAAAAGGAATATTATTTTCTTCCATAAAAGATTTGCATTTTTCAAAATACTTTTTTTCAACATCATTTTTTTTCTGGACAAGAACAATTTCATTCAAACCATGCAGATAACTGCTGCAAATCCTGACCACTTTGCTTGTTTTGCCAACTCCGACAGCAAGAACAGGAACATCAGGAGGCATTTGTGAAACACTCAAAAAAGCATCAAGGCCGTTAAAAGCACCATCACAGGGAATTCCGATTACAGGTTTTATGCTTTCAGCAGCTAAAACTCCCGGCAGCGCAGCACTTAAACCCGCTCCTGCAACAAAAATACCTGCATTAGTATCATTTAATGCAGATTTTACTTCCTTAGGGGTTTTGTGTGCACTAAGAATTTTGAATTCGTGAGAAATTCCTGCTTTAGTGAATTTTTCCAATAATGGCCCATAAACAGATTCGTCACTTTTCGAGCCAAAAAGAACAAAAACATCAGTCATACTGATATGTGAAAGGATTTGTTTTTAAAGCCTGTTAACTCTTACTTTTAGGTGTACAAATGACAGGAACTGTCGTAATCGGATCCCAATTCGGGGATGAAGGCAAAGGAAAAGTAACTGATTTTTACGGAAAAAATACAGATTTAGTTGTAAGATACCAGGGTGGAAATAATGCAGGGCATACTGTGGTTATTGGAGATCAGGTATTGAAATTTCATTTGCTTCCATCAGGAGTTGCTCAGGGAAAACGCATTTTGATTGGGGCAGGAGTTGTTCTTGATCCAAGGGTTTTGAAAAAAGAAGTCGAGGAATTTAAAGAAAAAGTTGATCTTGGAATTGACCCAAGAACACACATCATAATGCCCTGGCATAATCTGGAAGATGAGGGAAGAGAAGATTCACGAGGCAAAACTAAAATCGGCACAACAAAAAGAGGAATAGGCCCTGCTTATGCGGATAAAGCACAAAGAGTAGGAATTAGGTTTGAGGATCTTGTTGATAAAAACAGGTTGGCTGAAAAAATTAGGGATATTTTTCCTGTTAAAAAAGCAATTTTAGAAAAAGTTTATGATTTGAAACTCCCTTTTAATGAAAATTCTGTACTGGAAGAGTATTCCAAATTAGGGGAACTTTTCAGACCAATGCTGAGCGATGTGAGCTTAGAGGTTTGTACTGCACTTGATGATGAAAAAAGAGTTTTGTTTGAGGGAGCTCAGGGAACTTTTTTAGATAATGATTTCGGAACTTATCCTTTTGTTACTAGTTCTCATCCGATTTCTGGCGGGGTTTCAACAGGAGTTGGAATGCCACTGAACAAAATCAACAGAATAATCGGAATTGTAAAAGCTTACACAACAAGAGTTGGTTTTGGGCCTTTTCCAACAGAACTGAATGATGAAATAGGCACGCATTTGGTTGAAACAGGAAAGGAATTTGGCACAACAACCGGACGTAAGAGAAGGGTTGGATGGTTAGATCTCCCAATGATGAAAACTTCTATGAGATTAAACGGCTTTTCAGAAATTGCAATTACTAAATTAGATGTTCTTTCTGGTTTGGAGAAAGTAAAAGTTTGTACAAGTTATAATGTCGGAGACAAAAAAATAGATTTATTTCCTTACTCAAACAAGGGCTTGGAGAATGCTGTTGCGAATTACAAAGAATTTGATGGTTTTACAATTACAGGAAAGGAAAAAAATTATTCTGATTTAGATGAAAATGCAAAAAAGTATCTGGATTTTATTGAGAAAGAAATCGGAGCCCCAATAAAACTTGTTTCTATAGGACCAGGAAGAGAAGAAACGGTTTTGAAATAATTTCTTTAATTTCACCTAAAAATAATAATTAAATGATTTTATCTTCCAAATACTTTTTCATCTTTTAATTTTACTCTGGCAGAATTAACGCTTGCCCTCACCGTAAACAGGGGGGCAGTAAAACTGCTTCTTACTCCTTCAGCCATTGCCCTTTGTTTCCGCAAATTCCTGGGATTGGCAATTGTTTTTTCTAAATAATCTACCGCTCTTTGAATTCCGTAATCGATTTTCCTCAATTTTTTAATAGCAAGATGAAGTTTCACTTTCCCTTCTGGTACATTGATTTTATTTATAGAACCTTTTTGGTGATTATAACCCAATTCTTGCAATAACGTTAGAGTTTTAGTGTCAACAAGATTTTCAAACACAAATTTGCGCATAACAGCATCGTAATTCGCACTGCTTCTGGTTTTTGAGAAAAAATCATATAATTCCTGCAATCTCGGCCTTCTCTTCCATGCAGGTCTGGTTCTAGACGCCGGAACAGGTTTTAATTTAGAAAGAACCTTTCTGGGTTCAAGTTTGTTGACCCTAAGTTTTTTTGGTAATTTCTTTTTAGCACCGCCTCTTATAGCCATGAAAATATTATCGTTTACTAATATAAAAATTCTTGCTTTTATATCGAAATGCCTTTTAAAGTTTCAAAGAATATAAAATTATATTTTCTTGATCCCATCACACATCGGGAAAGCCATGCAGCCCCAAAAAGCACCGAACTTGCTTTTTCTTATTACCATTGAAAGGTTACAGCTTGGGCATTTAGGACTTTTTATTTTTGATTTTGCGTGTTTGGAACAAACAGGCATGCCACTTGAATTAGATTTTGATGCTTCGCTTCCGCATTCTGCGCATTTCATTGGGATCAGAATGAGTGAAAGATCGAAAAGAATATAAAACTTCGACTCAAATTTTTAAAAATAAAAATAGTTTCAATAAAAAAATTTAAAAACAATTAATTAAAAAATTAGTTTTTTTGTGGAATTAAGTTTAGAAAAAATTTAAGTTTTAAAAATTAAAATTAGAAATTAAGTTTTTTGTGATTACTAACTCGCAGTAAAATTTTCTTTGTCAAGACTGATTTCTTCCTGCAGCTGGTTGAAAACTTTTCTGAATGTTTCTAGAACTTCTTTTGACTTGTCTCCAAACAATGGTTTTAGCATTCCGATAGCCTGACCAAGATCCTCATTTTTAACCAAAAAAACATTTATGGATTCGGGCTGGTCTTTTATAATATCAATAAACGAATCTTTAGCCTTAGGTGCAATTCCATCAATAGAAAGTGCCTTTCCAAGTGCAAATTTGGCACTTTCAGTAACCTGAATCTTTAAAGCATCATTCAGATGGACTTTCTTTTTCCTGGTTCTGCCAAAAACAGCATCATTAATACTTTTAGCTTTTTTTGAAAGCTCTTCCCTTGAGATTCCGGTCATATTGTTAATTTACGACGAAACGCTTAATAATAATGGACACCCTAATTTTATTATAAATTTGCTTGGTGAGGTGAGGGTTTGTACAAGCAGCATTTGGATTACTTAAAAGATCAAGATAGTAAAGTATTCGAATTATTAGAGAAAGAAAAAGAAAGACAAATGGAAGGAATAGAACTAATTGCTTCAGAAAACGTTGTTTCCCAAGGGGTTTTAGAGGCCATGGGAAGTGTTGCAACAAACAAATACTCCGAAGGATACCCGCACAAAAGGTATTACGGCGGAAATGATGTTATTGATGAAATAGAAGACCTTGCAATAGACAGGGCAAAACAGCTTTTTAACGCGGAACATGTGAATGTACAGCCACTAAGCGGAAGCCCGGCAAATATGGCTGTTTATTTTGCAATGCTTGAACTAAAAGATACTGCTCTTGGAATGAAATTAACTGAAGGAGGCCATTTAACTCACGGCCACAAGGTTAATTTTTCAGGAAAACTTTACAATTTTGAACAGTACGGTGTTGACAAGGAAACAGAAAGACTGGATTATGATGCAATAGCAGAACAGGCAGCAAAAGTAAAACCAAAATTAATACTATCAGGTTACACCGCTTATCCCAGAGAAATTGATTTTAAAAGATTCAGAAAAATCTGTGATGAGGTTAATGCTTTTTGTATGGCAGATGTCGCACACATTGCCGGTTTAATAGCTGGCGGAGTTCATGAAAACCCAGTACCTTACTTTGATGCGGTAACAACAACAACCCATAAAAGTCTGAGAGGCCCAAGGGGTGCGATGATAATGTGTAAGGAAGAATTTGCAGAAAAAATTGACAAAGCTGTTTTCCCTGGTTTGCAGGGAGGGCCTCACGATCATATTAATGCTGCAAAAGCAGTTGCGTTTGGTGAAGCTTTAGAACCAAGCTTCAAGGATTACGCGCAACAAATAGTGAAGAATGCACAAGCACTTGCAAAAACTCTTAGCGATAATGGTTTGAGAGTAGTTTCAGGTGGAACTGATAATCACTTGATTCTGGCTGACGTTACAAGTATTGGTTTAAGAGGAAAAGAAGCAGAAACAACTTTGGATAAAGTTGGAATTTACTGCAACAAAAACACAGTTCCGTTTGATACTGGTTCTCCTTGGGATCCAAGCGGAATAAGATTAGGAACTCCTGTTTTAACAACAAGAGGCATGAAAGAAAAAGAATCAGAACAAATAGGAATGTTCATTTCTGAAGCACTAAAGAATTCAAAGGATGATGCAAAGCTTGAGGAAATAAAAAAGCAAACACTGGAGTTGTGTAAACAGTTTCGCTTTTACGAGTGATTGAATGCCCGCAAAAATACTTGATGGAAAAGCAATAGCGGATAATATCCTCAAAAAACTAAAGAAAAAACTGAAATATTGCAGAGAAAATAGCGAACGTTTTCCAAAACTTGTTGTTATACAGGTTGGAGAAGATCCCGCCTCTACAATTTATGTGAATAAAAAACACAAAGCATGCAAAGAAATCGGGATAGATTCAGAAATCAAAAAATTCCCGGAAACAATTTCTTATCCTGATTTTCTAAAAGAAATAGGAAACCTAAACAAAGATAATTCAGTAAACGGAATTCTTGTACAGCTTCCTTTACCTGAACATCTTAATCATAAGCAGGTGTTTGAAACAATTGCAGTTGAAAAAGATGTTGATGGATTCCATCCTTTTAATCATGGAAAAAATCTTTTGGGAAAAAAAGGAATTCAATCCGCAACACCCAAAGGAATAATGACTTTGCTTGAAAGTACAGGCGTTAATTTTGAGGGAAAGAATGCAGTTGTTGTGGGTAGAAGTAATATTGTGGGAAAGCCAATCACATTAATGCTGATTAATGAAGGATGTACAGTTACTGTTTGTAACAGCAAAACTAAAAATCTGAAAAGTTTTACAAAAGAAGCAGACATTCTTGTGGTTGCAGCTGGAAAATGCAATCTTATTACTGAGGACATGGTGAAAAAAGGAGCAATAGTAATTGATGTCGGAATGAACCGAAATGGAAACGGGCAGCTTTGCGGTGATGTTGATTTTGAGAATGTTAAAAAAGTTGCTTCATGGATAACTCCTGTTCCTAAAGGAGTTGGGCCAATGACAATTGCTTCATTGATGGAAAATACTATCGAAGCGTGCAAGCAACAGGGGAACTGCACATGCTCAGTATAGGTGTGCTTGGTTCTACTAAAGGAACTGATCTGCAGGCAATTATAGATGCAATTGAAAATAAAGAATTAGAAGCACAAATAGTTCTTGTTGCCGGCGATAAGGAAGATGCTTTTATTCTTGAACGGGCAAGAAAGCATAATTTAGAAACTTTTTCAATTGACTATAAAAAATTTAAATCACGAGAAGAAGCAGAAAAACCAATTATTGAAAAGTTCAAGGAAAAAGGAACTGATTTGATTTTGCTTATTGGCTTTATGAAAATAATTTCACCTGATTTTGTAAAAGAATTTAAAGGAAGAATTTGGAACATACACCCTTCTTTGCTTCCAAAGTATGCTGGGGGAATGAATCTTGATGTTCATGAGGAAGTGCTGAAAAATAATGAAAAAGAAACCGGATGTACTTTACACGAGGTTTCTGAGGAAGTTGATAAAGGCAAAATAATCCTTCAAAAAAAGGTTCTTATAGCTGAAGGGGAAACAGTTGATTCTTTGAAGGGAAAAGTCCAAAAACTGGAGCAAGAGTGCTTTTTAGAAGCTATTAAAAGCGTTATTGATGGCAAAATTATTATAGGTGGGTAAAATGAAAATTAAAAGTGCATTAATTTCGGTTTCTGACAAAACTGGTTTGGTTGAGTTTGCAAAAGAACTTGCTTCTAACGGCGTTAAAATTATTTCTTCAGGAGGAACATTCAAAAAACTTGAAGAAGCCGGCGTGAAAGCAGTTACTGTTGATTCTGTTACTGGTTTTCCTGAAATGTTAGATGGAAGAGTTAAAACTTTACATCCAAAACTTCACGGGGGGATTCTTGCAAAGAGAACTCCTGAACATTTGAAACAATTAAAAGAACAGGGAATTGAAACAATCGATCTTGTTGTTGTAAACTTATATCCTTTCAAGGAAACTATTTCAAAAGAAAATGTAAAAATAGAGGAAGCAATTGAAAATATTGATATTGGCGGACCTACAATAATTCGTGCAGCTGCAAAAAATTATGACTCTGTTGGTGTTGTGGTTGATCCTGCTCAATACCAGAAGGTTCTTGCTGATCTCAAAAAAAACAATTTTGAATTATCAGACCTAATGAAAAAAGAACTTTCTATTGAAGCATTTGAACACACTGCGTTTTATGATGCAACAATTTCCAACTGGATGAACAAAAGATTAAAAGGGGAAAAATTTCCTCAGAAACTTACGCTTGGTTTTGAAAAAATTTCCTCACTTCGGTATGGAGAGAATCCACATCAGGAAGCTTGCGTTTATGGTTCTCCTTTGAAATCAAATTCAGGAATTATTGGTACTGAACAATTGAACGGAAAGGAACTTTCTTTCAACAATTACAACGATACTAATGCGGCAATTGAATTATCAAAAGAGTTTGATGAAACATGCGTTGTAATTGTAAAGCACGCTAATCCTTGCGGTGTTGCAGTTGGAAAAGAGCTTTCTGAAACTTTCAAAAGAGCACTTGAATGCGATCCAACAAGTGCTTTTGGAGGGGTTATTGTACTCAACAAAGAGTGCGATATTGGCACTGCAAAGCAGATTACTGCCTTTTTCAATGAAGTTGTTGTAGCCCCAGGATATTCACCTGATGCTTTGGAAGAACTTAAATCAAAGAAGAATTTGAGAGTGTTAAAGCTCGAAAATAATGGTAAAAGTACTCAAACCTTCGATTTTAAGCACATAAAAGGCGGTTTACTGGTTCAGGATGAGGATCAGATTGGCTGTGAAAAATGGGAAAATAAAAGTGGAATTAAGGTTGAAAAGAAAGTTACTGATGATTTATTGCTTGGCTGGAAAATAGTAAAGCATGTTAAAAGCAATGCAATTGTTTTGGTGAAAAATAATGCCACTATTGGAATTGGTGTGGGTCAGACATCAAGAGTGAAAGCTGCTGAGCAGGCAATTAAACAAGCCGGCAAGAAAACAAAGGATTGTTCTTTAGCTTCCGATGCATTTTTTCCTTTCAAAGATTCTATTGAACTTGCAGCAAAGGCAGAGGTAAAAGCAATTGTTGAGCCAGGGGGTTCAATAAAGGATGAGGAAGTAATCGAAGAAGCAAAAAAGCAAAAAATTTCTTTATACTTTACAGGCGAAAGACACTTTAAGCATTAAAATTTATAAATAACAAATCAATTCTTTTATAATGCCTAGAAAACCAAAACAATATCCTTTAGGAAGCTCCAGAACTATTGGAAAAAGAAAATCCTTTATCCATTATCGTACAACAATCACTTCTAATGGGCCCACAAGGAGTTTGCATCAAACAATTGAATCTTTTATGATTGATAATCCAGGAAAACCATTGCCAACAAAATCTTGGATAAAAAAATTTGGAACCTCAAAAACTAAAATTCATCGTGTTGCTAAAAAAGTTGAACAAGCTCATTCTACTAAACCAAGATCGTTTGGTAGGCCAGCCCCTCTAATGCCAAAAGAAGCTGAAGAAATAATAAAAATGCATTATAAAAAAGCAAGGAAAGGAGGAACAATAAAGTTAACAGACATTATAATTGAAATTGCTAAACAAACAGGAATAGCAATTCCGCATCCTACAATAGCATATAGAGTTCTTGCACTCGAAAAAAAATTGAAAAAAGGATTAAGAATTAATTATCTAGGCACTAATAAAACAAGAACTATTGCTGAGACAGTAAAATTTTTAAAAAGCAAGAAAATAGAAGTTAAAAAAGCTGGTTTATATAAAAAACTAGGACTCGATAGACCAATTAAATAAAATTATTTATTTCCATAATAAACATTTTTCTCAGTAACAACAAAATCCATTTTCACATCATGAGATTTATGAGGAATTTGTATTACTATCTGAAAATCAAAAGCAAGGCCGATTTTTTTTGCGTCTATTTTGTTGAAATTGAAAAAATGATCATAAAATCCTTTACCCCAGCCCAAACGATTTCCTTCCTTATCAAAAGCTAAGCCGGGAACAATAAATAATTCAATCTCATTAGGAGAAATGAATAATTCTTCTTTAGGCTCAAGGATTCCTCTTTTGTTTTCAGCAAGCCCTTCAAAAGAATTAATTTTTGCAAAATGCAGATGTTCTTCTTTCATCACAGGAATAAAAACATTCTTTCCGAGTTTCCAGAGCTTTTCAATAATTAATTTGGTTTCAACTTCATTATTAAAAGAAATATACACTGCAATGTTTTGTGCTTGGTTTATTTCTTCTAAAGAAAAAAGATTTTCAAAGATTTTTTTGCTTTTTTCAAGAACCTCATCTTTAGAGACAGATTTTCTTTTTTCAAAGATTTGTTTGCGCAACACGGCTTTGTCCATGCTTACCGCTCCAAAGCCCTTTTCCCGATATCTGTTCTGAAATGCATCTTATTAAAATTAATCTGAGAAACACCAGTGTAAGCAGTATCAATCGCACTTTTTATATCAGAGCCCAAACCAACAACCCCTAAAACTCTTCCTCCGCTTGTGAGAACTTTTTCCCCATCAAGCTTTGTTCCGGCATGGAAAACAATTACATTTTCAAAAGCTTTTGCATTTTCCAAACCCTCAATTATTTCCCCTTTTTCATAAGCTTCAGGATAACCACCAGAAGCTAGCACAACACAACAAGCAGATTCTTTTTTCCACTGCAAATCAATTTTATCAAGGTTTCCGTCAATGCAGGCTTCAATAACCTCAACCAAATCAGTTTTTAATTTAGGGAGAACACATTGTGCTTCCGGATCTCCAAAACGGGAATTGAATTCTATAACTTTTATTTCAGAATTATTAATCATTAAACCAGCATAAAGAATGCCTTTGTAAGGAGTTCCTCTTTTCTGCATTTCATCAAGCATAGGCTGCATTATTTCTTTTCGGATTCTTTCTTCTAATCCATTAACAACAGGAGCAGGACTATAAGCACCCATTCCGCCAGTGTTTAAGCCCTCATCATTATCCAAAGCTCTTTTGTGATCCTGAGAAGAAACCATTATTTTTACATTTTTACCATCACAGAAACCAAGTATGCTTGCTTCTTCTCCCTCAAGCATTTCCTCCACAACAACTTTGTTTCCCGCAGAACCAAAGGCTTTGTCTCCTAAAATTTTTTGAAGCGCTTGTTTAATTTCTTCTTTGGAATTGCAGAGCAAAACTCCTTTTCCTGCAGCCAAACCATCAGCTTTAACAGCAGCTTTATCAAATTTTTCAAGAACACTTTCAATTTGATCTAATGAAGTAACCTCAACATATTCAGCTGTAGGAACACCAGCTTTAATCATTACTTCTTTGCAAAAAGCCTTTGAACCCTCAAGCATAGCAGCTTCTTTTTTAGGTCCAAAAATTCTCAAACCTGCTTTTTCAAAAACATCTACTATACCAGCAACTAGTGGCATTTCCGGTCCAACAATAGTTAGATCAATTTCGTTTTTTTTAGCAAATTCTAAAAGAGAAGGAATATCTTCCGCACTTATTGAAACGTTTTCTCCTAAAGAAGCAGTTCCTGCATTTCCTGGTGCGCAAAAAATCTTTTTTACTTTAGGACTTTGAAAGAGTTTCCAAGCAAGAGTGTGTTCTCTTCCTCCTCCCCCAATTATTAGAATTTTCATGTAATCACGAGTAAGTTCGTTCAGCTTCTAAACCGCGTTCGTGTCTTTCAAGGGCCTTTACTCTTAACTTTGTTCCCCATTCGGTTGGATACTCTCCAGTAATGCAGGCCATGCACAAATCATCTTTTCCGTTTTCAAGGTTAATTGCTTTTACCAAACCTCTGAGTGACATGTATTGCAATGAATCAACGCCTATTTCTTTAGAAATATTTTCAACAACACCTTCATCAACATCCTCAAAGCTGGCTTTTTTTATCTGTTCATTGGTTGAATTGCGATTAGGAATTAATTCTCCAATAGTTGACATGTCGATTCCATAAAAACAAGGGCTTCTTATAGGAGGGCATGCAACCCGCATGTGAATTTCTTTTACCATTCCTCTTTCTTTCAAATATTGTACAATTGCTTGTGAAGTTGAACCTCTTACAATTGAATCGTCAACAAGAATTATTTTTTTATCTTTCAAAACAGATTTGTTCACATTAAATTTTTCCTTAATCCTGTCCATTCTGTCTTTTG
Organism: Candidatus Iainarchaeum sp.; assembly: GCA_002687735.1. Taxonomy (GTDB): domain Archaea; phylum Iainarchaeota; class Iainarchaeia; order Iainarchaeales; family Iainarchaeaceae; genus UBA493. The sequence continues at coordinate 28,503 of NZBD01000001.1, forward strand.
TTTCAATAAAAGTTCTTCCGACATACCTGTTTCTTACTAAACCCTCCATAACCGGAAGACCGAGAGTGTGGGCATAGGCATCAGCGCTTGGTTTTGCAGTATCGGGAACAGGAACAACAATCCAATCGTTACCATTAACCTCAAGCTTTTCCTGTTTAGCTAACTCCTGACCAAGCCTCCATCTAACCTGATAAACACTTCTTCCATCAAGAGTAGATGCTGCATTTGCAAAGTAAACATACTCAAACATGCAGTGTGCACTTCTTTTACTTTTAGCAAACCTCTTAACCTCAACCCCACTTTTGTCAGAAATAAGCATTTCCCCAGGCTTTAGATCCTTAACACCGTTGTTTACAAGATTTGACATTGCGACACTTTCAGAAGCTGCCCCAACAAAATCATCATCAATAACATAACACAAAGGCCTAACTCCAACAGGGTCTCTCATTGCGGTTACTGTTCCCTCAGCATCAGCATAAACCATATTGTAAGCACCATCAAACTTTTCAGAAAGATCAGCAAAAACCTTGTCTATTGGCTTTTTCTTATCCCCTAATTGTTCCTTTTCCAGAAAGTGCATTATAACTTCAGTATCTAAATTTCGAACTAAATGGTATTGCTTACTTTCAAGTTCTTTTTTTAATTCAGAAAAATTAGCTAAATTTCCATTAAACGCAAATGAAAACCACTTCCATTTTCTCCCATGGTGCCTTTCAAAAGGCTGGGTAGAACCAATATCATCCGCACCGGAGGTACTGTACCTTACATGGCCAATTCCCTTGGTTCCTGAATACTTTTGCAGAATTGCCCTTGATTTGGGTCTTATTTTGGTTGAAAAGGCCTCTGAAACAGAGCCTCTTTTTCTGAAAGTGTCAATTAATTGCTTTCGGTCTTCATTATAAGTGGTTATTCCTGCAGCTAACTGGCCTCTGTTCTGCATTTGAAGAAGCATTTTGTAAAGATAATAAGAAGCTCCGCCAATCGGGTATTTATCCAGTTTTTTTGGCAAATAGACTGCAGCAACACCGCATTCGTCCTTAACTTCACCAGCCATAACAACAAATAGATTGACTTAGAGAGAGAATATAAATGTTTCTTACAACCTTTTTCTTTCTCTTCAAAAGCATTAAATAATATTTTGAAAATTAAGTTTCAATTATCTTAAAACAGCAACTTCAATGTAACCAATGCCAGTTGTTGCACCAACTCCGATTGTATAAATTCTAACAAGAGTATCAAGCGCAAAATCACCAGAAGAATCCAAGAAAACAGCATTCAGTTGCTCTCCAACAGAAACAGTTTTAGTATCAACTAAATTAGAACTAGAATCATAAAGCTCAAAAGTTGCAATAAAAGAAGAGTTACCAGCACCTGTTTGAACAACCTGAACAAATTTAACAGACATTTCTTCCCCCGAATATTGATTTTCCCCCATCAATCCTACAATAAATTCATTTTCATTGTAAGTCTCAAGAGTTGTACCTACAGATGAAAAAACTGATGCTAAATTTGTTCCAGCAGAAACAGTTTTAGTATCAATTAAACTAGAACTAGAATCATAAAGCTCAAAAGTTGCTTCATAAGAGTCTGAACTCGGGCCTGTTTGAATAATCTGTACAACCTTAACACTTACCTCTTGTCCTGCATAAGAACCGCCGCCAATTAAACCATTAATTGTCTCTCCTTCATTGTAGGTTTCCTGAGCACTAGGAACTCCTACGTCCGGTCCTCTTATTACTTCAACATAGCCAATACCAGTTGTTGCACCAACTCCGATTGTTTCAACATATAAATCCGTAGCTAGAGAACCATCACCAACAAAACCACAATCTTCTGCACAAGTCAGAGAATCCTCTCCGGATTCACAAATAAAATTACCGCAAACAGGTTGAGTTGGAACAGTACAACCACTCAAAAAAACTGCAAGAATTAAAACAGGAATCAAAAACTTCAAATTCTTAAACATATAATAAAAACAAAGGTCGAGGTTATATTTAAATATTTGGATTTCTTACTAAGAATGAAATGAAAAAGGCAGTATGCAAAGCGGAGAATATAAGCAAATCTTATGGAACTTACAAAGCACTGGATGATGTGTCTATTGAACTGTTAGAAGGGGAAGTTTTTGGCCTTCTTGGAAGCAATGGTGCAGGAAAAAGCACGCTAACAAAAATCATGTCAGGTTTATTGAACCAAGATGAAGGGGATATTTCTTATTATAGTTATGATTTGAAAACTAACTATAATAAACTCAAATCGATCTTTGCAGTTGTGCCGCAGGAAATAAGCTGCTACCACGGCTTTACAGTAAGAGAAAACCTGAAGTTTTTTGGTTTAATGTATGGAATTAAGGGAGAGGAACTCACTGAAAAAACGGAGTACTTATTACAATGGTTTCGCCTTGAAAACTTCGGAGACAAAACAGTGAATCAGCTGAGCGGAGGCTACAAGAGACTTACAAATATAGCGTGTTCTTTGATGCACGACCCTGAAATAATTTTTATGGACGAACCCACTGTTGGCTTGGATCCGCAGATAAGACGCTTAATGTGGGACAAAAT
>NZBD01000002.1 GCA_002687735.1 Candidatus Iainarchaeum sp.
CTGCAATTCCTACGCCTGCAAATAGTATTATTAAAATGACCAGAATAATTTTACTCATGGAATCCCGTTGAATTATAGTCTTTACTGGTTTTTATAACTTACGTTATTGCTATTGTAATTCAACTGTAACTCCAGAATTAGTATTGTTTAAAGAGAATTTTTTTATTGGTTATATATACGCTGATAATATTTAATCCATGAAGAATGAAGCTGGTTTAACTTCTGGATCCATGCCTTTTCTTTTTCTTATTTCTGCAATGGTTTTAGTCTGCAATTCGCGTGGTAAAAGTTCATATCCTGCGTATTCAGCAGTCCAGAGAGCTCTTCCTTGAGTAGCACCCCTGATGTTGCTTGAGAATCCGATTAGTTCTTTTACCGGGGCTTTTCCAATTATAATACTAGAATCTCCTTCAGTTCTCATTTCATTAATCTGAGTCCTTCTAGAGCTTAATTCATTCGAAACTGCACCCATATAGGATTCAGGAACAGTAATTGTAAGTTTTTGTTTTGGCTCCCACAGAGAAGCGTCTGCTGAAAGCATACATGCATAACATCCTCTTGTTACTGTCGGAAGCATCTGTGCAGGGCCTCTGTGAATTGCGTCCTCGTGCAGAGTTGCATCTTCAATAACCATTTTTACTCCAAAGCATTTTTCTTTTGCTAATGGGCCTTGGTCCATTGCATCTTTGAAGCCCTGAATTACCAGTTCTCTGATTTCATGTAAAGCTTCAATTCCTCTTGTAGCGTCAACCAATACACAGTTGTTGTGCACCGCCCAGATTTTTTTGGATTCTTCTTTTCCGAAACCCATTTCCTGAAACATTGCAATCTTTTCTTTATCCTTTGGCTTAACTTTTCCAGTAAAATGAGATTTAACAAGATTCTGTCTTATTTCATCATCAATTAATTCAACGTGCATTTTCAGTCTGTTGTGTTTGTTGGGGCTTTTTGCCTCAACTGTAGGGGAATCCCCTCCAATAGTTTCATTATAAACAACAATTGGCGGAGAAACTGTAATCGGGATATTGTGATGTTTCTCTATTCTGTACTGAGTAATTTCTAAATGTAATTCTCCCATTCCTGAAAGTAAGTGCTCTCCAGTCTCCTGATTGATTGTAGCTTTTATATTAGGGTCTTCTTTGGTTATTTGCCTTATAGTTTCAATTAATTTAGGTAAATCCTTTGTGCTTTTTGCTTCAACACTAATTGTAATTACCGGTTCTGCTTCACTCATAAAACTTTCAAATGGCTTTATTTCTTCTGAAGCAATTGTTTCTCCAGCGTAAACTTCTTTCAAACCCACAAGTGCTACAATGTTTCCTGCAGGTACTTCATCAGCTTCAATAAAATCAGGTCCCATAAAAATTCCGACTTTTTGGATTTGGATTTCTTTTTTTCCGCCAACCAAATAAACTTTACTTCCTTTTTTGACTTTTCCGGAATAGCATCTTCCTGTTGCAATATCTCCTGAGTGCTTATCAACACTAACATCAGTAACCATCATTGAGAATTGGCCATTTTCATCACAATCAACCATTCCTTGTCCCATTTCGCTTTCTTTTTCTCCTTTCCAAATTACTGGCATTCTGTATTTTTGTGCACTAATAGGATTCGGTAACTTAGTTATAACCATTTCAAGAACCGCATCACTCAAATGACTTTTTTCAGCAAGTGATTTTTGATCTTCGTTTTTTAAGTATTCATAAACCTGTTTGAAATTAATATTTGTAGCAGCCATTCTTGGAACTGATACAGCCCAATTATTGTAAGCTGATCCAAAGCACACAGAACCATCCTGAACTTTTACTGTCCATTCATCTATGAATTCCGAAGGACAATTTTTCTTGATTAAATCATTAACTTGTGCAATAACCTTCACAAACTTTTCCTGCATCTGTTCTTCAGTAACCTGCAGTTCGTTAATTAACCTGTCAACTTTGTTTATGTATAAAACTGGTTTTACGTATTCTCTCAAAGCCTGCCTTAGTACAGTTTCTGTCTGAGGCATTACTCCCTCAACCGCATCAACAACTAACACAACTCCGTCAACAGCTCTCATTGCTCTGATGACGTCTCCTCCAAAGTCAACATGTCCCGGAGTATCAATCAAATTGATTAAATGATCAGTGTCTTTGTGCTTGTGTACTAATGAAATGTTAGCAGCATTAATTGTGATTCCTCTTTCCTGTTCCTGATCCTCAGAATCCATTACTAATTGCTTTCCAGCCAGCTCTGAACTCATTAAGCCTGATGCAGAAATAAGGTTGTCTGTCATGGTGGTTTTACCATGATCAATGTGGGCAACTATTCCTATATTGCGGATATTTTCCCTTTGGTTCATCAGCTGTGCAGCTAACTTTACAATATCTTCTTTTTTTGCCATGTTAAATCAAACCTTATTATCTGGATGCTTTAGCAATTCTCTCTACTTCATCTCTTCTTCTTACGCCAAAGCTTGCGTTGTCTTCATTTGCTGCTGCTATAAGCTCGTTAGCAAGTGCTTCTGAAGCATCAACCTTATTTTTGAATGAACTTGAAAAAGTTGCTAAAGCTAAGTTTTTCAAAGCCTCATCCACTTTTTTTAGTGGTGCAACATCAACAGAAATTGTGTAAGAAACACCGCCTCTTTTGAGTCTGGTTGTATCTTCTCTTGGACCGGTATTCTGTATTGCTTCAATTAAAATTTGCACTGGATTTTTTCCTGTTTTCTTTTCGACTAAATCAAAAGCATCCTCTACAATGTGCATTACGTGAATTTTTTTCCCGCATACATATCTTCCTCTAACATATTTTCCAGATAGTTTTCTTTTTCCTTGTCCGGATCTCATTAGTTTGTTGATTAATCTTTCAACAATGTTTACTTTTGCTTTATCAAATCTTTTCCTTGTTCCTTTTCCGAAAGTATGTGGAATTTTTTTTGTTTCAAGACTAACCGTGTTCATTAAGCTTGGGTCATTAATCCTAACTTCTGCAGGATCCCATTTTCCAAAAATAAGCATACTCGTGTCTTTAACTTCCATTTTAATTACCTCTTAACCTTCTCTTTCTTTCCTGTTCTGAGCATTTCCATTGAGATTCCGTTAACATGAGTAACCCTATATTTTACTCCCCAAAGATCTCCTTTAGGTCCTCCTTGAGCGCCTCCGATTCCTTCAATAGTAACCTCATCGTGTTCATCAATAAATTTAATTGCTCCGTCCTTTGGTGCTAGAGCTGTTACTTGCTTTCCGTTTTTGATTAGCTGTACTCTTACACATTTTCTGATTCCTGAGTTTGGCTGTTTAGCGGTAACTCCTCGTTTTTCAATTACAATTCCTCTTGCTTGGGGTGAAGTTTCTAAAAGGTCTTCTTTCTTATCCATTCCCATTTTCATCTTTATTTTGCTCTGGTGCTTTCTGTCTTTTTTTCTCCATTTTCGCCTCTTTTTTTCGAGGGATTTTGCTGCAAATTCTCCTTCTGCCATAAACATCAACTTTTTTTTATCTGATTCTTACTTCCTCAATATTATAATTCCTTTTTGCTAATTCCTTAATCTTGTTTAATCTTCCCAAATTTTGTAATATTGCTCTTTTGTTTGTGTTATCTGTTTTTACTATTGCAACATTCCGTTGCTTCATTTTTTTTATTTCAATTCCTTCAACACTTGCCTTGTAAAAGGCTTTGCTGAAAAACTCTTCCGGTTTGGAAGAATACTCATAAAGCTCAATATTTTTTCCGAGCTGTTTCTTTACTTTCTCTATTGTGGAACCATTCTTTCCAATTGCCTTTCTCATGCCCTCATTAGGAACAAGATACACAATTGTGTTTTCTTCCACAAAGCAGTCTTTAGCACTTACTCTTGCTATTGAATCCAATGCATTGATAAGCCTTATCTCATCAAACCCGATTTTCAAATAATATCACTGTTTTGCTATCTCAAGCACTTTGCTCTTTCCAGCATCCTGGATGACCATAGTACTGATTGTGAATGGTTTTCCACAAACACTGCCCAATTCAAGGCCACTTCCCTCAAAAATATGATGAGGTGTTTTGCCAATTTCAGCAAAAGAAACAAGTTTTTCCTTTACTAGTTTTGGAGCATTATTTGCTATAATAATTAACCTTCCAGAACCGTTTTTAAGGCTTTTCTCTGAGTTTTTTGTGCCAAAAATCACCTTTCCGGTGTCCACTGCACGTCTTATTTCCTTTGAAACATCAATTTTAACCATATTGTCACTTTTCCTTATTTTTTCATCACAAGGCTTACTCTGCCGGTTCCAACCTTAATAGGCTGACCAACTATAATGTTCTCAACAACACCCTCAAGAGTTTCAACTTCTCCTTTAAACGCTGCGTCTAACAAGTGTTTTACTGTTTCCTCAAATGCTGCTCTTGCGAAAGGACTTGCTTTTCCTCTTGTGATTCCTGTTCTTACAATTCCTCTTATTTCTCCATCAAAACACATTGAGTCAGCTAAAAGCATTATATGCCTTATGTCAATAGAAATCCCGTTATCCCTTAATACTCCTGATAGTTCATTTACAATTGCAATCCTTCCTGCTTCAATCCCTAAAACTTTGCTAATCTCTTTAATATCATTAGTGGTTGTTCTTGAACCATCTATCTCGGGCAATTTCACAACAGCTTTCAGGTTAGTGCCGCTTGTCTTAATGACTTTTTCATTATTTTCTTCTACAAGAATAACTTTTTCAATTCCTCTAACTCCCTGAATCCTTGTTGATCTTAGTTTGTTCAGAGTTCTTCTGATTTTAAGAAGTGACTCGTTTTTGAAAACAAATTCAAGAAAGTATGTGTCTTTCTTTTTTCCATCAATTTTCATGTGCTTGTTGATTTTTGCAACAAGTTCCTCAACACTAACGTTTCTTGAGTCTATTGCTTCTTTATCAAGTTCAATTGTAACTTTTCCTTTAATTAGATCTTCGTGAATTTTAATAACATCATCAATTCTTACATCTATTAATGTTTTTGCAAAAGCATCAAGTTTTTTCTCATCTTTCTTTAATTCCTCGTCCCCAACATAAATTGTCATTGTTGGATATTTAGCTTTTAATCTTCCGTCAACAATTTCTTCAACTCTCTGAATTCCAGATCCAACACTAACCTCTGCAGAACCAGCATAGTGTTTTGTTCTAAGTGTCAATTGTGTTCCTGGTTCTCCAAGACTTTGTGCAGTAATAATTCCAACCGCTTCTCCGGGTTCAACCTGACTTTTTTCATAACTTGCAGTAACAATATCAAGAAGTTTTCCTTTATCTTTATCATTAAGTTTTAATTTGTCTGTAATTGTTTCGAAATCCGCGAGTGTTTTTCCAGGCATTCCGTCTTTTTCAAAAAGATCGCCTTGCATAAATATTCTTTCGATTTCTACATCTTTTTTCTTTGTTGTTCTTTTTACCGGAGTTTTCTTAACTTTTTTAGCTGGTTTTTTCCCCTTGGAAGTTTTAGCTGCTGCTTTCTTTACAGTTTTCTTTTCTGCTTTTTTTGTTTCTTTCTTTCCTTTGGTTGTAGCTTTTGCTTTGGTTTCTTTTTTTGCAGCCATAAAAAAATCACTTGCTCCTCATTTTTTCGAGTTCTCTCTTAACTGAAATGCTTCTTCCCTTGAATGTTTTCTGCGGGAATATTCCGTCTTCACCGTACTTGTACTGTATAATATTCTTGTTAGCGGTTCTTACAGTTGAATCATTGTTAACAACAAGATCTTTCAAAGAGTTAGCAAGTCTCCTGTATAAGTAACCGGAAACTTTTGTGGATACTCCTGTGTCTACTTCTCCTTGCCTTCCACCCATTGCGTGGTAAAAGAATTCAAAGCTTGTCATTCCTTCCATAAAGTTATGGTAAATAAATCCACCCGCGTCAATTCCAACATCGCTTTTATGGTTCAAAGCAATTAATCTGTTGCTGAATCCTCTCTTTGGTCTTCCTTCCCTTACAGAAGCCTGACCCCACATTCCTGAGAGGTTTACAATATTGATTATGTTTCCTCTGGAACCTGACAGGATCATCACGTTGCTGTCATATTCTGGTTCATCCACTAATACACTCTCGACAATTTCTTTCTTAATTTGCTTCTCAAGCTTTCCTTTTGCTCCGGCAGCGGTCCTCATCATGTTAACTTCAAAACTTTCTTTTAGTGTTCTTCCTGGTATAAGTTCTAAATTTCCTTTTTCATATTTTTTCACGTGTTCTTTTGCAATTTCAGCCATTTCCTCAATTGCTTTTTCTCTGAGTTTTAAAATCTTTTGAGTTGGCTGGTANTCTTCCAAACTGTTAGTCATTCCTACCTCNGTTATNAGAGTTGCAACCATTTTTGAAAGTGAATCATAAAAGNTTGTAATTATTTCCGGAGGATAATCNCTTGCTAAAGCATCAACAAGTTTTCCTTTTCCTTCNCCCAAACTCATTGAATCAATTANCCCTGATTTCAAAANNCCATTTTCAATCTTNACAATAAGATCGTTCTTGTANGGTTCTTTCAGTAAAGGATGGTTCTTNTCAAGNTCNGTTATAATTCCCATAAACTTGCTTTTGTATTCCATGTTAAAATCCTTNGGAAGTAACTGTGAGAAAATAAGTTTTCCTGAATATTTATCTTTACCAACATCCGGTTTTGGAATATCCTTTAAGTCCATAATCTGGAAAAACCTGAATGCTCTTTCTTTATTGAAAATACTTTGTTTCAATGTAAGAATAAAACTTGCTGAAACACCATCTTCATCCAGTATAATTACCGGCCCACCATATCTCGGGGAGATAATTTGGTTTTGCACAAGCATCAATTCCATTGCTTCTGAAATTCCTTCAGGAGTCTGTGGAACGTGCATGTTCATTTCATCTCCATCAAAGTCTGCGTTGTACGGTTTACAAACAATCGGGTTTAACCTGAAAGTTTTATCGTCCATTATTCTTGCCCGGTGTGCCATCATTGATAATCTGTGTAATGAAGGCTGCCTGTTAAATAAAACAATATCTCCATTTCTGAGTTTTCTGTCTAATTTGTAACCTACATCAAGTTCCTCAATAATCATATCCATGCTTGCTTCAACAACTTTTCTTCTCATTCCGTCAGGTCTTGAAACATAAATTGCTCTTCCATCCTTAATCATTTTTTTAGCTTCGCTCATGTTGTTTGTTGTTACAATTTCAGGAACCGTCATTGTTTCTGCAATTTCTCTTGGAACTCCAAGTTCATTAATTGAAAGCATTGGGTCAGGTGTGATAATAGATCTTGCCGCAAAGTTAACTCTCTTTCCTGTTAAGTTGTATCTGAATCTTCCTTTCTTTCCCTGCAATCTTTGTACAAGTGTTCTTAGTGCTCTGCCACTTCTATGTTTTGCCGGAGGAACTCCTGCAGTGTTGTTATTGAAATAAGTGGTAACGTGGTACTGTAACAAGTCCCAAAGATCCTCAATAATAAGCTGAGGTGCTCCGGCATCAATATTATCTTTCAATCTTAAATTGATTCTGATAATATCAACAAGCTTGTGAGTTAAATCATCTTCACTTTTAATTCCTGATTCAAGTGTAATAGAAGGGCGTAAGTTTATTGGAGGAACCTGTAAAACAGTCATGATGAACCATTCTGGTCTTAAATTATCATTCCCGTAACCAAAAAATTCGACATCCTTATCAGGAATTTTTTCCATCCATTCTCTGATTTCAGTAGGGTATATTCTGTCTTTTTCTAAGTAAAAATTAGTTGGTTTATCAAGGGTAACACTTCCTCTTTCAGCATTACAATGAGGGCATTTTTTTACTTTTTTAGTTCGTGTTAAAATCTTTTTTCCAACATCTATTGATTCATCATCAATAAATGGCCTTAATTGTTCAAGCTTTTCTTCAGGAATAGCTATCCTTCCACAACCCTGACAGGTTGCATGCATTAATATTTCTAGTTTTTTTCCAAATTCGCTGTGAATAACCGGTCTTACAACTTCTATGTGTCCAAAGTGACCTGGGCATTTTTTCATTGTGTTTCCGCAAGTCTTACATCTCAAACCAGGATTGATAACTCCAAGATGATTATCCATTAGTCCGCCTTCCATTGGGAAGCCGTCTTTGTCATAAGTTTCAGGACTCTTAATGTCTATTGCTGACATTTTTCTGATCATTTCAGGACTTAAAATACTAAACTCGATTGATTTGATTCTTTTTGTCATCATCTTAGCTCACTCCAATTATACTTTATCATCCAGCTTTAGTTTTGGGTAAACTCCCAGTGCTTTTAATTCATCTAACAATAATTTGAAACCATAACTCATCTCAACAGGATAAATCTTGGAATCGTTTGCTTCAAGAACTCTTTTTGTTTTTCTTAACTGGTCCTCAAAACCGATTACTCCTGCGGTTTCAGAAACCCACATTGTTACTTTGTCAGAATCATCAATGAACTTTTCCTGCAACAGCATTGCAGCTCCGTGTCCAACCAGAGTTTCACCTTCCATCTCTCCAAATCTCAATCCGCCTTCTTTTTCTTTTCCTTCAGTTGGTTGTCTTGTTAATATTTGCACTGGTCCTCTTGCCCTTCCCTGCATCTTGTGTGCGGTCATGTGGAATAATCTCCTGTATGAAACCATTCCTGTAAATATTTCCCCTTTCATTCTTTGTCCGGTTGTTCCGTCATAGAAAACTTCTTTTCCGTTTTTCTTGAAGCCTGATGTTTCTAGCATTTTTTCAATTTCATCCTCGTTAACTCCGCCGAATGGAGTTCCGTCAATTTGTATTCCTTTCATTGCTGCTGCTTTTCCGGCAAGCATTTCTAATAAGTGTCCAATGGTCATCCTTGATGGGATTGAGTGAGGGTTCAGAATTAAATCAGGTTTAATTCCGTCCGGAGTAAAAGGCATATCTTCTTCAGGAACAATTAATCCAACAACACCTTTCTGCCCGTGCCTTGAACTGAATTTATCTCCTAATGCGGGAATCCTTTCACTTCTGAGTTTAATTTTAATAAGTTTGTTTCCGGAGTCAGCTTCTGTAACAAATACTTTGTCAACATGACCAGCTTTTCCTTTTCTGATTGTAATGCTTGCTTCTCTTCTTTTTTCCTGAACAACACCAAATTCGTTAATTTCTTCCAAGAACCTTGGCGGGGATGTTTTTCCTACAATCACATCGCTTTCGTTTACATAAGTTTCAAGCTGAATTAAACCGTCTTCTCCGAGTTTTTTGTAAGCATCCTCTCCCAAATGCCCTACTGTATCCTCATGAGGAATTTCAAATCTGTCAATCTGTCCACCCGGGTATCTATTTTCTGAGCTTTCATAAGTTCTAAAGTAACTGCTTCTTGCTAATCCTCTTTCAATAGCACCTCTATTCATTATAACTGCATCCAGAATATTGAAACCGTAGTAAGGCATTATTGCCACTACAAAGTTCTGGATCTGTGGTCTTTCATTCAAACCAATCATGTCCATTGTTTTTGTTTTTACAAGTGACTTTTGAGGGTAATGAAGCAAGTATCCTTCTGTGTCAGTTCTTAGTTTGAAATTGGCTGCACCAAATCCCTGTGCTTGCTTGAACATTTTTGCTCCGTGCAATGCTTTTCCTGCCATGTTGTGTTCCAAATAAGGAATCATTGAACTAACAACACTCAGAATTACTGCACCATCAATTTCCAAGTGGGTGTGTTCTTTTGTTAACTGATCCTCAGTTGCAGCGATTAGTGCGTTTTCTTCTTCTTCAGAATCAAGATATTCTATGTATCCCTGTTCAACAACATCATTCCAGATAAGCTTTCCTTCCTTAACCTGTTTCACAATGTCTTCTGTGATTGTTGGTTTTCCGTTTTCAACAACAAGCAAAGGTCTTTGCACACGTCCTGCATCTGTGTTGATATAAACTTCATTAGTGTCCTCGTGGAATGCAACATTAACCTGTTCTGAAACTTTCGATTCTCTTCTTCTTGCAATTATTTCTTTTGTAAGTTTTACCGGGTCTGGGTGGAAACCTATTAAACGTCCGTTAATGTAAACTTTTGCTTTTTTTGCTTCTGAACCCATAATCACACCTACTTTAATTTTACTCCCATATCTTTGAGTAATTTTTCAACTGGTTCTTCTTCAGTTTCAGTTGTAACCTCAGCTAACATTGCCAGATTTTTTACCAAACCACATTGCGGTCCGTCCGGAGTTTCTACTGCGCACAATCTTCCCCAGTGAGTTCCGTGAACATCTCTTGCTTCATAAAGTTCCCTGTTTTTATCAAGCGGACTCTTAACTTTTCTCAGATCAGTTAATGGAGATAAAAAATTAACTCTGTCCATAAACTTTGAAACTCCTGTTGCTCTTCCAATCCAGTTTCCTGTGCTCATAGCAAACCTGATTCTCTCTGATACTGCGCCCGGCCTTACAATAGTTGAAATATTAAGTTTTCTTCTTCTTGTAACAGTTCTGTCAATCTGGAATTTCAAATCTTTAATGAAGTACTTGAATGAGTACCTGAATAAGTGTTCCATTAGTTTTCCTGATAATTCCAGTCTTTTGTTAGCGTAATGGTCCTTGTCATCTTCTTCCCTTAAATCGTAAGCTCTTTCAATTGCCTTGGTTGCCATCATAACCAAATAGTAAGCTTTAGCAAGCCTGTCTTTTGAATCCTGTCCGATGTGTGGTAATAAGAATGCGTCAATTACTTCCTGTGCCCTTCTAAGCCGGTATTCCTCTACCTGTCCCGGTGCAACAAACTTTCCGATTTTGTCAAGCGCTTCTTTTTCAGATTTTACCAATAAATTTTCATTATTAATCAGAATATCATTTTGCACTTCCAGATCATCAACAAAAGCATCTTTGATTGCTTGTGTTGTTTTGATTCCAAGTGCTTTTAGTAAAACAAATAATTTTAATTTTCTAGGGGATGCAGGGAATGTAACATTCAAAATTCCATCAGGGCTTCTTAAGATTCTTACTCTTCCTTTGAAAGCTCCTTTAGTTGAGATAACCTCTGCAACAATTTTATCGGTTTGTTCTGAAACAATAACTCTGTCAGAAGCTAATACCTCTTGAGTCATCAAAGCTTTTTCAGAACCGTTTACAATAAAATAACCCCCGAAGTCCATCGGATCTTCCTGAAATTCAATTAATTCTTCTTTAGTTTTTCCGTTCAACCAGCAAAGATTACTCTTAAGCATAACAGGAAGCTCACCAATGTAAGTTTCTTTTCTGTCGTGTTCAACATCTCTTCTCAAAAGTTTCATGGTTAAGTTAATAGGGCTTGAGTAAGTTCTGTTTCTCAGCCTTGCTTCTATCGGGTAAAATTGGTTTCTTGGTGAACCATCAGCTTCAACAATTCTTGGTTTTAAAATATCAATCTTGCCAAACTCAACTTTTACTTCCTCAATTTTAGGAACAACTTCCTTGTTTTCCTCAATAATTTCCGGAAGCTTCTTTTCAACAAACTGGTTGAAAGAATCAATTTCCATCTGAGCAATGTTCTTGTCTCTAAAATAAGAATCAATTAAAGTCCATCCGTTAACCATACGCGGTCACCTCCGCGTCCAGAGGTGTGCACCTTCGGTAGCACGTGCTCACTTTGTTCGCGAACATTACACAACCACCCGGTAATAAATGCTTGTGCCTGCTGTTAGACTTGTTCTTGTGATTTTAATTAGATCTCCTTTTTTACCGCCGATCTCTTCTACTGCCGGATCGTCTTTTAGAAGTTGTGGGAATTGGTCAGCATTAGAACCGAATTTTTTAAGCAGTTCCTCAACTTTTTCCTCAGGCACGATTTCATGCTTAGGAACCAAAAAATGCTCGCCAACTTTTTCCAAACCCAAACAAATCAAACCCCATTAATCTGGCTAAACGACGTGTAAAGCTGAATTTACGCTAAAATTCACTCAAACTAGTTTTGCTCACCAGATAAATCGATAATTATAATGTATAATTACTACTAATCTATCATAGAAAGGAATTTAAAGCTTACATTAAGATCGGAAAAACTAGGATAACTTTTAATAAAGTATGCTGTACTTTTGATGCATGGTTCTTGAAGGAATAGCAGGAGGAACATATTTTGGTTCTGATCTAGTCCAATACGCTATGTTTGCGGGCATAGTCCTAGGGGCCACTATTCTGGCTAAAATCCTTTATTTTATCATTAAAAAGTATGGTACTATTTTAACCTCCAAAACCGAGAACGAATTTGATGATCTTATTATTGAGGCTATTGACAAACCAATGACATTTATCGGTTTTATTATTGGGTTAAGCATTGGTTATCAGTTCTTAACTCCTGATGTTCCTTTTATTGTTGATAATTTCTTCAAAGCAATAGAAGCTCTGTTAATCCTTGATTTAATGTGGCTTGCTTTGAAACTGATTGACGGTTTTATTGCACATATAGTGATTCCGCTTTCATCAAAAACAGAATCGAAGTTGGATGATCAGTTAATTCCGATTTTAAAGAAAATTGCAAAAGCATCAGTTGTCTTAATGGGCGGAGTAATAGTTCTTTCAAATTTCGGAATAGATGTTTTACCATTAATCGCTGGTCTGGGTATTGGTGGATTAGCAGTGGCTTTTGCTGCACAAAAAACAGTGGAAGATATGTTTGGAGGCATTAGCATTTTTACTTCAAAGCATTTTACAGTTGGAGACGCTGTCAGAATCGGTTCTGTTGAGGGGACTGTTGATGCTGTCGGAATAAGAAACACAAAAGTAATTGATTGGGACGGACGAGAAAACATAATGCCTAACTCCGCGGTTGTCGGAGGAAACGTTCTGAATATTTCCTCTGAACCAACAAAAAGAGTTTCAATCACTCTTGGATTAACTTACGATACTTCTTATGCTAAAATGCAGGAAGCAATGAAAATTCTGAAAGGCATTGTGAACAAACACAAAGACTGCGAAAAAGATCCGAGGGCAATTTTCAAGGAATATGATGATTCATCCATGAACATCTGGTTTGTTTATTACATAAAAAACAAAGACAGGAAATTTGATGTTATAAGTGAAATAAACATGGAAATACTGAAACAATTTGAGAAAGCCAAACTAAGTTTTGCATTCCCAAGCCAGAGCCTTTACGTTGAAACAATGCCAAAAGGGAAAAAATAATTTTAACTATTTTTTTTAGTGTATTCAAAAACAATTTGCAGTATAAACAAAATAACTAAACCTATTGAAAGAATTGTACTGTAGTTTATTAATGTTTGAAAACTAAATTGTTCGTTTGAAAGAGGCCATAAAAGTTTCACAGGCCAGTTTGTAAATAACACATCAGTAATTGGATGTAAGATAAATCCAATTGAAAAAACAGTGAATGCCATTTTTTCATTAATTGCAAATTTTCTTTTCAGAATTAATGCAATTGGAATAGCAAGTAAAATACCATATATAGGTTCGTGGAATAATTCGTGGTGGATTGCATAAAATAAATCCAAGTCAAACAGAATGGGCAGACCATCTAAATCTGGAAGAACACCTGCGATAAAACCAAGTACCCATAAGCGTTTGTCTTTTGTTATTGAAACAGCAAAAAAGTATGATATTAATCCATGAATTAATGTAAATGGCATATTAACGGATCTTTTTCAGTATTAATATTGGTGTTGGTACAAGGGAAATTTGTAATAGCATATACTAACTCGTTTTTGATATACTACCCATTTTTAAGTAATTCTCATAAAATTCTGATATGAAGGAAGAAAATTTTGCTTTAGCTTTACTTCTTGCGAAAAAAACAAATTTATTCCATACGGCTTTTGTTTCTACGTCTTCTTTAGCAGAACTAACCGGGTTTTCTCAGCAATCTATTTCCAGAAAACTCAGAGAACTTGAAAAAGACGGAATAATTGCAAGAAAGGTTTCCAACGCAGGAATAGAAGTTGTATTCACTGAAAAAGGAAGAAAGGAATTAGAATCGTTTTATTTAGAACTTAAAGAACTTTTTTCGAAAAAAAGTAATCCATTAAAAGGAAAAGTAGTGCAAGGTATCGGGGAAGGTTCTTATTACACTTCACTTCCGCAGTACAAAAAGAAATTCAAGGAACTTTTCGGTTTCGAACCATTTCCGGGAACACTTAACCTCGAGGTTGATATTGATAAGAAAAAATCTTTCTTTTCAGGTAAGCCAAAAATAATTGCAGAATTCAAAACCAAATCAAGAAGCTTTGGCGGCATTGACTGCTGGCAATGCAAACTTAATAAAAAAGCAGAAGCAGTAATAGTTCTTCCTCACAGAACAAACCACCCCGAAACCATTGTGGAATTAGTTGCTTCTTATAATTTAAGAAAAAAATTAAACCTGAAAGATGATTCAACAGTAGAGGTGAGTATAGAATGAAAACCAAAATTGCAATTGTAGATACAATGTTCGCCCGGGGTGACATGGGGAAAGTAGCTATTGAAACAATGGAAAAAAATGCGAAGGAAAACAACTGGGAAATTGAAATAATGAAAAAAACCGTTCCCGGAATAAAAGATATTCCAGTAGCACTTTTGAACTTATTAGAACAAGGTTGTCAGGCAGGAATTGCTCTTGGAATGCCCGGTGCAGCTAAAGTTGACAAAACCTGTGCTCATGAAGCTTCTCTTGGAATTCAGGAAGTGCAGTTAATGACCCGCAAAACAGTACTTGAAGTATTTGTGCACGAGGATGAAGCCAAAGATGATAAAGACCTTGCGGAAATAATGCATAACCGAGCTTCAAAGCATGCTTTGAATTTACTCTGGGTGATTTTCAAGCCGGAAGAATTAGAAAAGCGCGCTGGTTCCGGTGAAAGGCAGGGAAGAGAAAACACAAAATCGGTTGGGTTGTGAGAGTGGTGGTTGTTGAATGAACATCGGAATTGTAGTGGCTGATTTTCACAAAGAACTTTCAGAAGAGATGTTAGATTATGCAAAAAAAACAGCGAAAGAAAACAATTTGAATGTGGTTGATGTTGTAAAGGTTACCGGCGCTTTTGATATTCCTTTGCCTTTGCAAAGAATGCTTGCAAATCCATCCATTAATGGGGCTGTAGTTTTAGGGGCTGTTGTTCAGGGAGAAACAAGTCATGATGAAATAGTTGCTTTTACTGCCTCTCAAAAAATAACAGAACTTTCATTGAAATACGATAAGCCTGTAGGTTATGGGATTTCAGGCCCAAGAATGACTGCAGAACAGGCCAAAGCCAGATCCAAAGAGTTTTCTGTCCGCGCTGTTGAAGCAGTTGCAAGAATGCTTTGATGTCTTATGAACAAGAACAAATTACTTTCTGAAATAGGAATTTATTTCCCCTTCAACCTTCTTGATTCTACAAAGTATTCCCAAGCATTATCGAAATCTTTTTCCTGAACTTCAGGCCAGTACTTAGGGATGTGATAGTACTCTGAATAAGTACTCTGCCATAAAAGAAAACCGCTTTTTGCTTCCCGCCTTGCTTCTTCTTCCCCTGTTCTTATCACAAGGTCACATTCGTTTTTCACACCTAAATGTTTTGAAACATCTTTTTCACTTAAACCGAACAAAAGATTCTTGACCCTGTTCATAGGGCTGCTTACTGATTTTAGGATTTCTGACTGTCCGGTGTAACCAATTAAAATGTTCAGCATTTTGTTTCCGTAGTATTTTGTTTCGCTTTTTAGTTCCGTGCAGACATCTAAAATATTTCCCGGAACATTTCCTGTACTTGTTGAAATAAGATTAACATTCACTTTATTCTCATGTATTGTTTTTGACCCCACTAAATCAGAGAGTCCTTTGTAATAAATATCATATAAATTTGAGAGTTCTTTCGGGTTTCTTTTGAAGTTTTCTTCGCTTAAACCATAAATGCTAATCTCGTTTATTGCAGGGTTTTTTATTGCCCAATTAACAAACAGTTCCATTGATTTAGCGCCTTTTTTGTGGCCTTCACTGGGGTGTAATTCGTTTTTATTTGCCCATCGTCTGTTTCCATCAGGAATAACCCCGATGTGATAACCAGAATTGTACATACTAATATTAATGAATATACCTATTAAAAAGAAAACTACCAGCCATAAGATTTGGCCTGAGAGTATGCAAATGCCTTCATTGCAGGCACAAAGTTTTTGGTTACAATTCCTGGTTTTTTCAGCATAACTTTTAATCCGAATTTTATTTTTGCAATTGAATCAAATTCATCAAAGTTTCTTGGGAATTCCTTTGCAATAATATTAAGTTCATCATCCGTAAAACCATAAATTGCTTTTTTTCCTTTCACAAGTTTGTTATAATCAGGAAATTCTTCTTTCCACATTTCCTGATACTTTGAAAATATTTCTTTTGAAAAATCGTTTTTGTCAACAGCTTCCTTTGCAACTTTGGCAGCCATCTGGCCGCTTTTCAAACCTAAATGAGAACCTCCCTCAAATAACGGGCTTGTAAAACCAGCTGCATCTCCAATAATCATTAAACCTTCAGAGTAAGTATTTTTTACTGGTCCTGAAGCAGGAATCAAACCGCCAAAAGTTTTCACATTAACTTTTTTATCCCACTTCATTCTCTTAACAAATTTTTCATTATATTCTCTCGCTTTGTTTCTTTCAGTTGTAACCAAACCCACATTAGCGCGTGTTCCACTTTTTGGAATCATCCAAAGATAACCTTCCGGCGCTAACTCCGGCCAGATGTAAAAATCTAAATAACCGTCTCTTGGAATATCTTTCAGTTCATACTGAATTCCAGTAACTGATTCAAACCTTTTATTTAATTTTAGTAACCTTGAGGTAACAGAAGCAACTCCTGATGCATCAATAACAATTTTTGAACTAAAATCGCCTTTACTTGTTTGCAATTCCCACAAATTATTTTTTCTTTCTAAAGTCTGAAGCCGTGTTCCGAGTTTTATTTCTGCCCCGTTCTTTTTTGCTTCTTCACTTAGCCATTGTTCAAACTTTTCCTTCTCAAGGACAAAACCAGTCTCGTTAAAAACAGAATTTGTTCCATCCGGAAAAATAACCCGTACTCCTTTCACGTGTTCAGAAATAACTGATTCTGGAGGAGTAATTCCTGTATTTTCAACTGCGTATTTGCTTAGGCATTCACCGCAATGCACAGGTTCCCCTATAATTTCATGATCCTCAATTACAAGAGTTTTCAAGCCGTTTCTTGCACAATGAATGGCTGCTGAGCCCCCTGCAGGACCTGCTCCAACTATTATAACATCATAAGCACCCATGTTTGTCACTCTAATAAGGTAGAAATTAATACTTATAAAGCATAGTGAACGTTAATCAATGTTCTGTAAGCTTTAAAATCCTGAAAGCCGATAATGTATAAAGTGTTGATATGAAACTTCCAAAAGTAAGTGTTCCAAAGGTCAAAACAATTAAAGCAAAATTGTCTTCTGCAAAATTACTTGGATCAGTTGTAAAAAATTCTTTGCAATTCAAGCTTAGAAGAAAAGCATTAAGGCGCTTTAAGGCAACGGAATTTGATACTATTGTTGTTGACATGGATGGTACGCTTTACAAAAGCGATGCGAATCTGGAAGCTTTGAAGGTTGTTTATCCTGAATCTGAAAATGGTTTGGTTAAAGGTGAGGAACTTTATGATTATATTCTTTCAAAAATAGCTTCAGGCACTTATAGTGTTGAGCAAGCTATTGTTGAGGGCAATAATTTTCTAATGAAAAAAAACATGAAAAAGAATGATTTTCCAAAAGTTCTTGAAAAATTAAAACCAGGAATAAGAAAACCTTTGGTTAGGTCACTAAAGAAAATGAAAAAATCAGGAAAAACTCTTATATTAGCAACTCTTTCTTCAAAAGGATTCGGAGAACTCTTGAATAATTATCTGAAGAAAGAATTTGATTTTTCTTTTGATTTAATTGTGGGTACACAACTAAAATATGCTGCAAATGGGAAAATTACCGGAGTCAAAAGCATGGTAAGTACAAAAAATACCACTTATAAAAAAATCCCTGTTAAATCAAAACTTTCAGCCATTCGTACTGCTCTGGAAGAACAAGGAAAAAAATTGGATTTAAAAAAATCAATTCTTATTACCGACAGTTATTCTGATATTGACCTTGCAAAGATGTTCGTAACTGTTTTAATACAACCCACGAGATCAACCACTCCGCAAAAAGTTTCTCAGAGGTTAAAGCTGGCTGATTATATTTTACCGGAAAAATATTTGCAGACTAATTTAGAATCAATTATTCTTGGTCCGGAATTAGAAAATTGAATCAAAATTCAATTTTTTCTAATTCTACACCAGCTTCTTTCAGCATTTCCAAAGCAGTATCTCCAAGAGGATATTCTGCATTGTAAATGACTTTTTTTATTCCTGCATTGATTATCATTTTGCTGCAGGTTAAGCATGGGCTGAAAGTAGTGTAAATAATTGAACCATTAAGAGGAGTTCCGTGATAAGCTGATTGTACTATTGCATTCTCTTCCGCATGGCTGCACAAACATTCATCCAGCTTTGTTCCTCCTTTTGAAAAGGAATTACACCTAGTGCATCCCCCTTCATTACAATTCTTTACTCCTCTTGGAGTTCCATTATATCCTGTAGAAATTATTCTTTTATCCTTAACAATAACTGCTGCAACTTTTCTTTTTACGCAGTTGCTTCTCATTGCTACTTCCTTTGCAATGTTCAGGAAATATTCATCCCAACTGGGTCTCTTGAAATCCATTGGCGTTTGCAATAATAGCGTATCTACTTTTTCAAAGAGTTCAGCCATCGGTCCATTATTTTCTATGAGGTGTTCTGCCATTTCTGCACACTTGTTCAGTTGCTGTGCACTTTCGTTATCAGAATGGGACTCCTTTTCTTCAAGTTGCTTAAATTCTTCCAATGTTTTAGGGTCGCCTTCCCTTTTTCTTTCAAGAATCCTTTCAAATCTTTTATCTTCAGGAGCCTCAATATTCCACAAATGGAAAGTCCCTAACTCTTGGAAAGCTTTAATCTCATCAGGATTTCTGAGGGAATCAATAACATAATTCTTGTCCCTTTCAAGGTTGTCAATAAGTATTTTTGAAAGAACTGCGTTTCCCTGCCTTTCCCTTAATTCGTTGCCTTTAGCTATTAGATTTTCTCGTGTTTCAGGGATTCCTTCCTTTTTCAGCACTTCTCTGAGAACATCTGATAATGATTTGTAATAGAAGCTCTTGCTCTTTAAGTAATCACATACTGTGCTTTTTCCTGAGCAATATTTTCCGGTTAACCCAATCAGAATCATTTTCAACCCCCAAGAATGGATGTTTAGAAGGTTTTATATTCAATTAGCTTAAACCTTAGAAACACCGGGCTTCTGATAAAAATGCAGGTAAACCAATAGTAATCCCAGCAAAATCACTAATCCCTGAACTCCGAGAGTTTCAATTGTAGGATATAATCCAATATCTTTTATTTTTGGGACTATTGCAAAAGTAGTCTCTCCTATAACCCCTGCTTCTTGTAGTTCGTGGATTCCTTTTCCCGCAAACTTAATCGATAGTAAGAACAGGATTATGCTTGTTATTCCAAACACAATATTGATTGGCAGTTTCTTCTCAATTTTTACAATCAAGTAAAACAATATTACCAATACCCCTAAACCCAAAATAAACCCTGTTATTATTCCTGTTAAATCAGCAGACCCTATAGTTAATGCTTTGAAAAATAACACGGTTTCAAAACCTTCTCTGTAAACAGCAAAGAAAGAAACTAAACCCAAGGCTAATGTATTTTTGTTGGTTAAAGCATCGGTTACTTTTCCTTTAATGTAAGTTTGCCATTTTTGTGCTTGCATTTTTCCCAGAAACCAGTTGGTTACATAAAGCATTACTGCAGCAGCAAGAAGCATTGTGATTCCTTCAAGCAATTCTGTTTGTGCTTCTGTTGCCATAAAAATTTGATCTAATAAAAAAGCGGTTACAAAACTTGCTAATATTGCAAGCCCGGTCCATAAATAAACAGTATTAACCTTATCTTTATGTTTTGATGTTACCAGGTAGGCAATGATTGCAGCAATAATAAGTATTGCTTCAAGACCTTCTCTTACAATTATTGTAAATGCTTCTAAAAATTCAGACATCTGCTCACCAATAATTTTTGAACTATAAGTTATTTATATTCATATCTGATTGTTAACTAAACTTAATTTTCTAAAATTGTAATTCCTTTTTTCGTAAGCTTGTAAGGAGTCATGCCTTTTTTGTGGGAACTGCTTCTGAGTTTAAGAATTTCAATTGCATTTTCTCTTCTTCCATCCTTTTTCATGTTGTAAAGAACAACCACTCCGTCAGCTAAAAACTCCTCTACTCCTGTTCTGCTGTATATTTTTGGGTCCTGTTCGGTTTCACTAATCACATATGATGTATAATTAAGGTGTTCAAGCGATTCAAATAGTTCTCTGATGTATTTTCTATAACTTTCCTCTTCTGTAAATGCAATATATAACAATAATACTTTTTGCATAGTTTTCATTAGGTTTAATATGGAATAACTAGTATATATAGTTTTTTTTTTGGAAAAACGCAAAAGCGCCCGCACCGGGAATCGAACCCGACCCACGACCTCGACAGGGTCGTATACTAACCAATATACTATACGGGCATATTCAAAAGAAATGTCTAAAGTAATTCTAATTTAGAAACCTTTAAAACCTTTTGATGCGACACAATATCCTGTTATGTAGAAGTTTTTCTTATTTTTGCGACAAAAAATGCCTGACTATCATTATCTTGGGGATAAATCCTTACGCATTTTTCAATCCCTTCAGAAAATTTTGTTCCATTATATTCTTTCAAACCATCCCTTGTTTTAAAATCACTAAACTTCACACCAACCAATTCCGCATTTCCCTCTTCTATTGCAGTACTTATTACCCCTTCATTTTCCTCCGGGCTTAAAGAACAGGTTGAATAAACAAGCTCTCCGTTTACCTTCAGCAATTGAAGCGATTTTTGCAGTAATTTTTTTTGCAATTCGGCTTTTCTTTCAACCAATCCAAAACCCCATTCTTTTAGTGCATCAAAATTCTTTCTCACTAAACCCTCAGAACTACACGGAGCATCCAGAAGAACCTTATCAAAAATATTTTTTCTTTTTGCTTCAAGCAAATCCATTCTTTTTGCAATCACATTTTTCATTCCGAATTTCCTTACATTAAAATTCAGGCTTTTAAATCTCTGAACATTTTTTTCCACGCAAACAATTTTCCCAGTTCCATTCATCAAACAACTTAATTGCAAAGTTTTATTTCCCGGAGCAGCAGTAGCGTCCAGAACAGTTTCTCCTTTTTTCGGATCTAGTGCAAGTGCTGGAAGCATTGAACTTTTTTCCTGAACATTAAACAATCCTTGTTTGAACTGTTCACTTTGCCCCGGCCTTGTAACCTCTTTCAAAGAGTATGCATTTTCATGAAACAACTTTTCAAGAATCCATTCTTTTTCCCTTAATTCTTTAACCAAAATTTCAGGTTTTATTTTTAGCGAATTAATCCAGATGCTTTTGGGCATTTTAATTTTACAGTACTCAAAAAAAGTATCACTTTCTTTTCCCATTATTTTTGAGTACTTTTCCCTGAATTCTTCCGGAATAAATGTTTTTTTCATTTAACTAATTAGTAGAGGGTTTTGTTTAATTGTTTTTTCTATAACTTTAATTAGTCACATTTGAGGCATACTTTGCTTGTGTGTAAGAAAGACACGGCTTTTCTTGAACCAGGTTCCCCCAAATAGTCGTTGTATAATTTTTTTACTTCAGGATTATCCATACAAATCCTCACGTTTTCTTTTGAATCGATTTTAAATAATGCTTTTCTTCTTGCTGCTCTTATTTCAGGAGTTGATATTGGCTGGCCTCCTCCGCCAATACAACCATTTGGGCAGACCATTAGTTCTATTGCGTGGTATTTTTTGAATTTTTTTTCATTACTTAGTAAATCCTTTAAATGATGCAATCCATCAACTATTGCTACTTTGAATTTTTTCCCGGCAATTTTTACATTTGCTTCCCTGAAACCTTCCATGCCCCTCACTTCTTTAAATTCAACCCTTCCAAGATCCTGTTCGAGTTTATTTGAAACAAACCTTAACAAAGCTTCTGCTACTCCTCCGGTTGTTCCGAACAATTGCCCTGCGCCTGAAGCATCTCCTAACAAATTATCGAAATTTTCTTCTTTTACTTTTTCAAGTTCAATTCTTCTTCCTTTTAGTAATTCAGCAATTTCCTTTGTGGTTAGTACCGCATCCACGTGCGGAATATTGTTGAATTCCATTTCAGGTCTTTTTGCTTCGAGTTTTTTTACAACGCAAGGCATTACTGATACCACAAAAAGATCTTTCTGTTTGAGTTTCATTTTTTCAGCATAATATGTTTTGATCAATGCCCCCATTGTTTGTTGCGGGGATTTTACAGTGCAGAAATGATCGACATACTGAGGAAACTGCCTTTCAATGAACAGCACTGATGCTGGGCAGCAGGATGTGAAAAGAGGCAGACATTCCCCTGTTTCAAGTCTTTTCAGAAATTCAGTCCCTTCTTCTACCGTAACAACATCTGCGGATGTTGATGTATCAAACACCTTATCAAAACCCGCTTGTTTTAGTGATCCAATAAATTGTTTTGTAAGAACAGTTCCCGGTTTGTAACCAAATTCCTCGCCGATTGTTACCCTCAATGCAGGAGCAACCTGTGCTACAACCTGAACATTATCCTCGTCCAGTACTTTGTTTACGTCTTCTATTGTTCCCATTGGAGAATTATGGTAATAGTAATATTTATAATTTTGGAATTCCTTTGTTTTTTATGAAATTAGATTTTTCATATTCATCCACTTCAAAAACCAGATTTGAGAATCTCGTCAAATCTGAAAATTTAGGTTTGCTGATTTTCGGCTTTGCTGTTTTTTTTATACCTTTTATTTTTGGGCATTCAACTAATTTTCCAAATCAATTAATAGTCGGAAGCTTAGTGAATACTTTACTTGCTTCTTCTGCTTTACATTTAACCATGAAAAAATCTTTGCCGATAATTTTACTTCCCGCTATTGCTGCAGTACTTTCCGGTTTTATTTTCGGTTCATTCAGTATATTTTTAGCTTTCCTTGTTCCTTTCATTTGGATAGGAAATGCAATTTATGTTTACTTTATTAAGAATTTGAAAATTGTTAACAAAATGAATTATGCCGGAGCTGTCTTCATTTCTTCGCTGCTTAAAGCTTTGTTCCTGTTCCTTTCAACTTTAGCATTAGTTTATTTAGCAATTATTCCTGAAATTTTCCTGCTTCCGATGAGTTTGGTTCAGTTTGCCACGGCAATGGCCGGCGGATTGATTGGCGGAATAACCCTTCTGAAAAACTAGTTATAAATTATTAGCCCCTAATTATTTTCATGTCAATTCTCTCAGAACTCAAAAAGGTTTCAACTAAGGAAAGAGCTAAATCTAATGCTTGGTTTTTCAAAACCGGAAAAGGAGAATATGGAGAAGGGGATCTTTTCCTCGGGGTTACTGTTCCTGATATTAGAACAGTTGCAAAAAAATTCCTATACCTTTCGTTAACAGAATTAAAACCACCATTAAAATCAAAATTCCATGAGGAAAGATTAGCTGCTCTTTTGGTTCTTGTTGAGTGTTTCAAAAAGGCTGATGAAAAAGAAAAGAAAAAAATTTTCAATTTTTATCTGTCAAACACGAAACACGTGAACAACTGGGATCTTGTTGATTTGAGTGCACATAAGATTGTCGGGGAATATCTTTTGGATAAGGATAGGACGCTGTTGTACAAACTTGTGAAATCAAAGAGCCTGTGGGAAAGGCGCATATCTGTTATTTCCACTTTTGCATTTATCGATGGTAATGATTTAGAAGACACATTCAAACTATCTGAGTTGCTTCTCCATGACAAACATGATTTGATTCATAAGGCTGTCGGGTGGGCTCTGCGTGAGGCAGGAAAAAAAGACAAACAAAAACTTGTTAAATTCCTGAAAAAACACAAATCAGAAATGCCTCGAACAATGCTCCGTTACTCCATAGAAAAGTTTTCTGAAAATGAAAGAAAATTATTTATGAAAAAGTAGATTCTGCTAAAATTAATAAATAACAAAAACAACTACTATTGTTATGGGTTTAGGAAAAAAAATTAAAAAAGCGTGGTGGAGCATACCTTTTACTATTAGAGAGTCCGTTTTAGGGTTTAGAAGAAGGTTAAGATTGGGATTTACAAATTATGTCAGAAAAAGAGAAAAAATAGTATTAAATCAAATAGTAAAAATGCATTTAGAAGGTGCATCCGCTTTTGACATTGCTTATGGAATAGAAAAATTTGGGATTGAGTGTGGTGCGGATTCTCTTGGATTTGGCATTCATGGGAAAGGTTACAAAAAACGAAAAGCGTTAATGGATTTATTTAAAACTAGAGTTGCCCAAAAAGTTTATCGTAAAGGCATTAAAAATGAAGAAACAATAAATTTTGTAAACCGTGTGGAAGATTATTTAGCTAATTTTGACAAAGAAAATAAGTTTTATGAGGGAGAAGTTTCGAAAGTAATAACAAGTTATTGGGACAGAGTGCAATTTCGTGGTTGGAAAGCATCACGTGTAAGAAAATTACAAAAAAAATATAATCGGAGAGTAAAAAAATTAGGGGCTTTTTAATTATAATAATTATTTAAAAAAATAAGTATCCCCCCTCCCGGATTTGCACCGGGGATCTTCCGGTAACCGCACAAGCGATTATTTTCTTCCCCGCTTTGGGGATATTATTCTTTTTTGGTCAAGCTTTTTTTCCAAAAAAGGTTGTTCTACAGCCGGACGCTTTAGCTACTAAGCTAAGGGGGGATTAACTCCTTTTTAGGTCTGGTTAGAGATTAATCTTTGCTTAAGTTATTAAATCTTATTTCCTGAGCAATTTTTCGTAAATCACAGGATAAATAAAAGTTATCCAGATTCCGCCTATAAATAAGGCTATTAATAGTAATTCATACACATAACCCGTCAAACCAATCATTCCTAAACCTGCAAAACCAAAAAGCTGTTTTGCCCACAATTTTTGTCCTGAAAGCCTTGTTGAATCCATATTAATTAATTTGAATGCAAATGCTCCTGCAAAATAACCAAACAAGCCTATACTCAGCTCAAGTTGCCTCAGCCCTAAAGAAACAAATATTGCAAGTACAATTACCGACACTAACCCTATTTCTTCTAATAGTTTAATCTGATTAAACCTGATTTTTGCGTACTTTTTCTCTAGATAATGCACTAATCTTCCGATTAAAAAACCAAATAATGCCCCCACTAATACATCCCCAAGGAAATGAACTCCTAAATAAATTCTTGAAAGTAACACGAGCAGAACAATAATCAATCCGGTTATTCTGGCATTGTGCTTAAACTTTTCCCAGTAATATCCAAAGATTCCTGCAATTGTTGCGGAGTGTCCGGAAGGAAAAGAGTATTGTGATTCAGTTAAATTATCAAGAACTCTGAACATTTCTTCACTCGGACGAAGCCTCCCAATTAACGGTTTTAATATTCCAACTACCGCAGTTGCAAAAAGAATTGTCAGCATTAAGAAAAAAGATTTTTTCTCATCGCCTTTCCAGTAAAGAAAAGCAGCAAGGCTAATCCAAAGAACCGGGTTCCCAAGCCAGGTTATTGTTAAAAAAAAAGAATCTAATGAAACTGTAGAAAATGATTGGACAAAAGTACTGAACCATAATTCTGCTTCAAGTGCTTCAAACATTCATTCACGCTTTTTTTTTCTTTATTCTTTTCATTCCCGGGATTTCTATTTCAGAATAATCAACCATTATGCCTGTCTGCTTTAATGCTTTTTTCATAGCATAAACTTTGCAGAACTGTCCCAATTCTTTTTTTTCTGGTTTTGACAATCCTTCTAATCCTTCAGTTATTTCTTTTATTGCAGAACCTACTTTTCTGGAGTTAACCTCTTCCAAAGCTTTTGATGTATCTTTTTTCCCAATGTCAAGAGCAGCAATTGCTTCATCAACCTTTTCAAGCTTAATAATTTTCCGGAGATTTTCCTCAACCTTAGAATCAATGCTTGTTCCAAGGCTTCCTAAAAATTCCATTATGCTTTTTGGGTCTGTAGCTTCATCTATTTTCAGTTTCCTGATTGAAACCCAATCCTCATAATTTGCTATAAACTGAATATACTTATCACTCATTTTTTGTTCCTCCAATCCAATAAACATTCGTTTTACTAATTAAAAATCTTATTGTTTAAAAAAAAGAAAATCAGGGGGTTTAAATTAAACCCTCTAATACCTGAGCTGCATCTTTAACTGTTGATTCCGCTACATCTCGATTTTGTTCCTCAGGTTCCTGTTGCGTTTCCTGAGTTGTTGTTTCAGGTGTTTCAACATCAGAATTTTGTTCAGTTGTACATCCCGAAACAAGCACTAAAAGTGCTAATATTATTATTGGTAAAATTTTGTTCATTTTCAAACCCCCTAAACAATTAGTAGTTTATTTTCCCCCATAGTTTTCAATAAAGTCAGGGGGAAAAATTTTTATAAAGGGGTTGTAAAGAACCAACCCCTTTACGGTAATAGTTATTTGATCTCTTTTCTCATGTCTCCAATTATCTGCTCAGCGTGGGTTTTCAAGCCCAATCCGAAACCTAGAGATAGTGCGAAAACAATTCCTGCGATTATTATGAGGAGTGTGCTTTCAGCCAGCTCTACTCTCAGACCGACTTCTTTCAAAGCATAGATTGCGAAGTAGATAAGGATGAATATCCTGACCGCTGCGCTTACTGCTTTGAATTTTTTTGCCTTTGCAATTTCGGCTGCTGCATAATCCGCTATAAGCAGACCTGCTGCCATGATGATTACTCCGATGATCAAATGAGGAGCCCAGATTGCAACATCAGTTAGTATTGCTGCTACTGCTTCCAGTTCGATTAGATTTGCTGCTGATGCAAGAAATCCAATGAAGATCCACCATTTTACCAGTTTGCCTGCAAGGCTTGAGATTGTTACTCCGCCAAGGGCATCGGCTCTTTTAATTTTTTTCAGCCAATCATCTGCATTTAATTTCTGGAGTATTTTTGTCAAAACATCTCCAACTATCAAACCAACAAGATAACCAATTCCAATAACCAATAGCGCTCCTACGATTCCTGGTAAATAAGTAACCAGAGAATTCCAGAACGAGTTTATCGGGTTGACCAGCTGCTGGCTTGCTGTTTCAATATCTAACGCCATTTCAAATACCTCACTAAAATTATGAATTTTTAGAGATTACAGTTTTTTCATATAAAAAGCTTTTGGTCAGCCTTTTTCTTTCTTGTAAGAAAGAACAAAAGTGAGTTGAAGCCTCCGGTGGGCTTGGGAGTTTCCAGTCACCAGAGTAAAGGCTTTTATATTCGTTCATTCGCAACCAAAAACTATGGAGAGGTGTGAATTTTGGTTGAAACAATAACGATTTCAAAGCCAGTATTGGCTAATGGTAGGGAGTGGGTTGATTCCCATAACCACATAAGGGGCATTAACAACAGGCTGGAATTGATTAGAAATGATCCAAGCTTGAGTGAGCATAACAAGAATATTCTTTCAGAGTATTGCAGGAGCATGGCCAAGAAAAGTCCTGCGACAATAATCAAGAATATGCAGGTTGTCCACAAGTTTTTGAAGGATATTGGAAAGGACATGGGTGACTCAATCACAAAAGAGGATAGTGATGAGTATTACCTTAACCTAATCAATAATCCTGATTTGAAACCCTGGACGCTGAAAAAATATTTGCTCTGCATCAGGCGTTTTTTCAGGGTTCATTATGGACTAAAAACAGGCCGTTACCCTGACCAGGTTGACCATTGGGATACAAATATTGATACAAAGCAGTATCTTGACCCCGACCTTCTCCCTACCCAGATGCAGATAAAAGATGCAATTGAATCCTGTAATAATATGGGTAATTTGCTGGAATCAAGGAACCAGCTCTTAATTGCAATGCTTAATGACTTGGGCTGCAGGATAGCGGAATTACTGGCTGTGAATGTCGGCGATATAAAGGAAATAAACCATGATGGTCTGGACTTGTTTCTGGTTAAGTTTTCCCAGAGCAAAACTTTTCCGCGAACTGTGGTTTCCCTTCTTTCCAGGCCTTACCTGAAGAAGTGTTTTGCTTTAAGGGGAATAACCAAAGACACGATAAGCGAAAAGGCAAATGAGCCTCTTTTCCTTGACAGGAACAAAAAAAGAATGGAGTACCGTGCAGTCACCAAGTTTGTCAGCAGGGCATTTGCAAGAATCAACTACAAGTTTCCTCACTACAAGAATGTTCACTTGTTAAGGCATTGCTGGATTACAAGAGCTGGTGAATATTTCAAGTTTGCCCAGAAAAATTATTGGTGCGGGCAAAGTGGCGGTCATGTTTCCTCAATATACACCCACTTCAATTGGAAGAATGTTGTCAAGCCGTATCTCGAGATGATTGTCGGTGAAAAAAATCCGATGCTTCTGATAAAGTGCAGTGCATGCGGCTTTGAAAATTCTGGGAAGGAATTTTGTGTGAAGTGCGGCAGCAATCTGACAGAAATTAATGCTGTCAACAAGGACAATGCTGTTCAGGTTTTCAAGAATTTTGCCCAGAACATGACGCAGGAAGAGTTCGACAAATACTTGCTGAGGCTGATAAACAAGAACAGGGGATTCACATGAGTAACGAACCACAAAATCAACCTTACTTTTACATGGGGGCTCAATATGGACTGCCATTACTGATTTTGGTTCTCATAATTGTAGCTTCGACCACAATAATCGGCACGGCAATCTCCTGTCTTTATAGGAGAAAAGAAGGTCACGGCACCAAATAAATTTCGCGGAAGCTACTCCATAAAGCTTCACCAGCGAAACGGAGCTTAATCCGCGGAGTTTTTTTGCAGGGAATTAGCATTATTTTAGTATTTTGTTTTTTGATGTAAATTCATGAATTTTAATTAAGTCTGACTTTAAGTAATAAGATGCAATTTTTTTTAGTATGTAAGATAAAATTTATTTTCCAGTTATGTAATTATATTGTTTGTCAATTATGAACTCATATTCTTTTAGTAAATTTAATTTTTGAACAAATCTTATATCATAATTTTCATTTTTTGGGTTAATTAATTCTGCATATTGGTCTGGAGATTCATAAACTAATTGAGTTAAGGTTGCTACGTCTTCTAAAAAGTTGTTAGCACCATAGGGTCTAGCAAAACCGTTTCTTGGTTCAGTACCCGAATCTTCTGGCCATCTAGTCCTCATTTTACCTGGATCGCCAGATTGATTAAAATATTCTCCTGCAATTTCCTGCCAAGCAGTCTGGAATTCTGAATCTTCACTATAATACTCCGATCTAGTTTGATCTCTAATTATTCTAAATGTATATACGTGAGAAGATTCATGGGCTGTTGTCCATATGCTATTTGGTTCCACAATCGGAATTGTTAGCGACATGCCATTCCAAGAAGCAAAAGCGCCTGCAGAACTCATATCCCTCTCTACAAACTCTTCTCTTGTCAAAAAATTGATTGCTTCTATAGAACTAATAACTTTAGGAGCTAGAACACTAAGTTGCATTCTCAAAATTCTTAATCCATGTTCATCTATTTCTCCATTAATTGTGATGTGTGGGAATTCGTCTCCAAAATTTTCCATCGAATAAGATTCATCTTCAATAACTACTAATTTTTCACTAAGCTTAATGCTTAAATTGCCATTTGATATTAGTCCTTCTGACTCATTTGCAGGCAATTGAATAAAATCATTATAGTTTCCAAATAGTATTTTTTCCGGGTTGCTTGCTTTTCCAATTGCGTCATTACCTTGTTCATCTAAAATTCTAAAAGAGAATCGAGTGCTACTGTTTCGGTAGAATCCTTCGCCTTGATTAATATGTACTTTATTTGTTGGACTTACTTCAACAGTAATAGCTCCGTTTCTTATTGAGAGAAATTGATATTTATCTCCAAAGTTTTTCAATAAAGAAACCTCTGGAATCAAACCCTCTGACTTTCTGCCATTTATTCGGACAAGTTTTTTTCTACCATCAAACCTTAGAAAATCATTTTCTTCAATATCAAAATAAGGGTTGCCTTCAAGAAATTTCACAGAAAAATTATTTTTTGCATTATTTATATAAATCTCGTTCTCTCCAACAAATGAAACATAATTTTCTGTATCCTCATATTCTTTCTTTCCATCAAAATAAATGAAAGTGTTTCCTTCTCCATATGGATTGCCTTCTATACTTACTCCATTAATTATGGCTGTTTTTCCTGAACTGACATAGAGTTTTTCATTTTCAAAACTAATTTCTCCAGTAACTTCTATTATTCCTAATTCGTTTTCAAATTCTATGAATTCCCAGCCTTTTTTTGTTGCTGTTTCTTGTGCAACTTCGCTGAATTCTTGAGGTGCTAATATGTAACCGGGTTCGTTTAAATTTATTTTGAGTTTGATTGGCGGAGCATATCCTCCTTCGAATATGCTGTAATCTATTTTTATTTCTTTTTCGAGTGTTTCAGGCAGTTTTTTGTTTCCTAGGAGTTCGGTAAAATTAAGGTCAATAACCAAGGTGTATGGTTGTTCCCCCCATTCGCTGTTATCGCCTTCCTCATCAACAACTGAAAGCTTAATTCCTGGTTCTGTTCTTATCCTTTGAGGAAACCCGTTTATTTCAATGTCGCCCGAATTCGGAATTGAAAAGTCTTCTATTGGCCCGATTCCTGTATAGTTGACTTCATTTGGATTAAATAGCGGTTTTTTTAGTGTTATTTTTGGTTTGTTTTTTGTCAATCCGATTTCAATTGTTTCTTCAAAAATGTTTTCTTCAGAATAAATTTCATCAAACCTTGCTTTTCTATCCCTTACTATCACTTCTTCAATCAATCTAATTTCGGGAATACTGCGTTGAGCTAATTCTATTATTGTGCCTTCTTTTGAGGCTTTAATAAAGTAAGTGCCTTCTTGAAAACCGTCTCCGTCCCAAATTATTTCCAAAGGTTTGTCTTTCTCTATTGTTTTTTGGTTTTCGTTTAGGGTTTTTGAGAAACTGCCACTATAATCAAAAACGAATACATCAATGCCTTCGATTGTTGTATCAGAAGTAACTGTTATTTTTGTTTTTTGCTTGACTGGGACAAATTCTCTTGGATAAGCAAAAATTTTTATTTCTGGTTGTGAAGAAGTACCCAGTTGCTTGGATTCACCGGAAGCAAGATATTTTTTGACAATCTCTCCAACCGATCCTCTTATTGAATTTATGATTCTTCGAAATTGTGATTCTTCGGCTTCAAAATAAATTACTCTTTCTTCTTTTTTTTCTTCCAGTTTTGCTTCTTCTGTGAATGCGCTGACCAGTTGTTCTCCTAAAATGTTTTCAAGTTCATTGGCTTTGGCATTGTCAAGGTTGAGTTCTGAAATGTTTTCAAACTCTTTTAATAATTCTCCTTCCTGTTCAGTCGACAATGAATCTGTAAACTCCTTTGGGAGAATTATATTCACAGAACCGATATCTGAAGTGTTTGTGAATTCCATTTTAATTATTATGTTATCTTCTTTTGGAGTGAATTTCAAAATCGGGTCGTTCTTAAGAGTCTTTTTGTCTGCGTTGGTTTCAAGGTAAAAATCTTGAACTGAAGGGGCAAGGTTTTTCGGGATTATTGTAAATATTGTAAATTCCTTTGCGTTATTGAGAAATAGGTGATCTGATCGTTTTCCATCAGCAAACCTAATTTTTTTGGCTGCACTTATAGGCGAATAATTTATGGAAAAATCATGTCCTTTGCTGTTCTCGGTTTCCTGGAAAAAAATGAAGAATCCTGAAATCAAAAGCAATGCAGATATGAAAGCAACTAACAAAATATTCTTCATATATGATATGAAATTCAGGGATATATATAATTAGCACCTCTAAAGCCAATTTTCCTCGTCTTTTTTAGGCACTACATCAAGAAATTAGCGTGCCATTTGGATGTTTTTGGTTAGGCACTACGCTTTTTTGGTTTCAAGCTGTGAGTGTGAGCAGGCCTTCGACCTGGAATATGCCTTGGTTGGTGAGTGAGAGGTTTTCCTTTTCTTCCTGCACTAGGTCGTAATCAATTAGTTGTTTCAGTCCTTCTAGTGATTTTTTGCCGAACTTGTCGGCTATTTCTTCCTCTGTGACCTTTGGGTTGTATTTGGCCAGGTATAGAAGTATGTCTATGTTTTTGCCGCTTAGCATTATGCCCTTTAGTTTTGCTGCATCCAAAGAGAGTTTTTTCAAATCTTCACCCATGTAAAATCCCGCCTTTTTTGTTCTTTAATAAGTTTTACCTGATATATTTAACTTTCGCTCCTGGTTTCAAGAGTTTTTGAGTCTTGTCCTCCATGAAGTGTAATTCTGCCTTTTCAGGCCTTTTTTTGTCCTGTTCTGGTGCTCTATTATTTCCGCTAATCTATATAGTCTTAGGTTGGAATATATTAAAATTTTATCCAACAGCTCGCTACTCGTATATGGGTAGATTGCGGGAAAGCACTTTATGTACTCGCTTGGGTTTGCCTTCAGTTTGTCGAATTTCCTCTGTTCTATGAAGAAAATGATTTTTCCCTGAAAAACGTAATTTTCCGAGAGGTAATTCTGCTCGGTTACAGTCCCTTTTCCGTCGCCGTCAATGAAGACAATTAACTGGTGTGATATGCAGCAGGTTTCCAGCACCTGCAGCTGGCTCAGGCCGCCTTTCTTTTCAGTGTCATAATACTTGTCAATTGTTTCTGCATAAACTCCGTTCTTCAGCAAGTGGTTTTTCACGGAATGGAGCAGCTGCTTCTTTTCTTTTGTGTACCAGTCGCCAAGAACCAGAACTTTGAGGTTCCTCAGGAGAACGTAAAAATCCGCTTCCCTCTCCTGAAGCTTCTTCCTTATTTGGCTCCTTATTTTCCCGAATTTATCAGAGTCATAGCTTGGTATTTTTTTCTCAAGGTTTTCCTTGGTTTCCCTGAAGTAATCCTTTTCCATAACAATACAATTAACCCAATCAAGTTTTAATACTGAATTTAACGAAAAATGAATCCGGTAAATAAAAAGCTTTTGTTTAGCACAGTACACGTTTGCTAAACTACGCTAAACAAAAACCTTAAAAAGGAGGCAAACAGCAAATCGTTTCAGAGGCTGGAAAAATGCAGCAGACTTTATTCTCAAACAGGAACCAAACCCTTCTCGAAATAAAACACGAACAAATTAAACAAGGAATATCAGATGAAGAATTTGAACATCTACTAGACGGCTTCTGTGAAAAATACTCAGTAGAAAAAAAGGCACTACTGGAAGCAATCAGGAAAAGGTTTTCACAAACAAGGTGAAAAAGAATTGGAAACAGAATCAATCTTCGCAGACTTCGATTTTAAAAAATCAGG
Organism: Candidatus Iainarchaeum sp.; assembly: GCA_002687735.1. Classification (GTDB taxonomy): domain Archaea; phylum Iainarchaeota; class Iainarchaeia; order Iainarchaeales; family Iainarchaeaceae; genus UBA493. The sequence continues at coordinate 33,288 of NZBD01000002.1, forward strand.
CGGAAACTCAAACTTCAGACTACTAAAAGAACTCCTGATAGCACAGGAAAAATTAGAGCAAAAAATAAGAGTAATAAACACCGAATTTTTCGAACTGCAACAACACATTGATGAAATGAAAGAAAAAGTGGCTACCAACAAATAACACAAAATCCGCGAAAAATATAATAACAACTTAGGGCATTACTATAAAAGAAAAAAAGGGTTGCGGAACACTAAAAGCCCCGAACCTTATGACTGATTCTTTCTAAGCCTCCGGTGGGATTCGAACCCACGACCCGCGGTTTACAAAACCGCTGCTCTACCACTGAGCCACGGAGGCACACTTTTTTCTTTCTTTGTAAAGAAAGAAAAACCTGTACTAAAAAGAAAGAAACCCAATTAAGGTTAAAAATGGTGCTCCGAGGGGGATTCGAACCCCCGTCACAAGCGTGAGAAGCTTGTATCCTTGACCGGGCTAGACGATCGGAGCAAAGCCTTTTTCTTTCTTGTAAGAAAGAAAAACCCTTGGGAAAAAGAAAAAACCTGATTAAGGAAAAATCCTCAGAATTCCTTAAAAAACTGCCGATAAGCGAATAAATCACTTATTTCAGTGAAAAGGTTAGTATTATATACTTTTCAAGCCCCAATATGTACGTTTTCGGGGGAAATGAATGGTATTTTTTGAAGCTCTACAGGCTTTGCTCAGTTTAGACGTTTCGTTTTTTGTAAACATAATAATAGACCACATTATTTTTGTTTTTGGTATTGCTGCAGCCGCTCATTATTTTTTTGATGGAAAGAAATTGATTTTTTGGTTTGTTTTTATCAGCGTTACTCTTTGGGCTTTAATAGATCTTGGAACTTACACTGGTTTGGTGTTCACTGGAACATTGTTTTTATTAGTTTATTATATTACTAAATTTGCGGTACTGGCTTTTGTTGAATCTGTTCCCTCTTTGAAACCTTATATTGTAGCTTTTAATGAGTTCCACTTTTTCATTATGCTAATCATTTTCCTATTTTTTGTGGGAGGTGGGTAAATTGGCTTTGTTCAAGAACTTTGTTAGGGGTTTGTACTTTGCACTCTTGCTTTTGATAATCTTGTTTGTTGGAGATTACATTTTCCCGGGAAGAGTTTACGATACAGCATTCGCATTGAGTGGTATACTAATAATTTTCATTGCTGTTCCGCTGGATGTTATGTTTGCTTTGCATCCAAATGACGATTCAGAAGAAGAGGATTCGAAAGAAAAAGAAAAACTTGAGGGATCGCCAACATGAGCTTCCTAAATATATTACAAGCAGTGTTTTCATTAGATTTCATATTTTTGATAGACCTGATTATGAACAACCTATTCTGGGTTTTTGGTTTTATTGCTGCTGGTTACTTGTTTACAGATAAAAAAAGTTTCATTATGTTTGGCTTTGTTTATGCAGCAATAATCCTTATGACTGTTGATGTGTTTAATGTAATAGGCTTCAGCATCTACACAGCAACTGGATTAATGTTCTTGTACTTAGCCAGAATGGTAGTATTACTCTTCCTCGAAAACACAAAAAGCGGGCCACAACTTATTCCTTTGGCGTATGTTGCGGTCTTCTTTTTCACTTTAGCAATAGCTGCATGGGGGTTCTTCTAAAATGTTCTTAAGATCGGTCATAGAGGCAATGCCCTTAGCTTTTACATTACAAATATTTTTTTTCATAGTGGACATTACAGGCAAAGTAGATTTCGGAATAGAAATTTATACACTTTCAGGATTTTTTATGCTCTGGATTTATGCTTATTTAATGATTTTAGTTTTAAAAATCGGAAGCAAAAAAGAAGAACCAGAAAAATAACTTACACTTCTCCGAAAACACGAAGGCCCGCTCCGTTTGGGGCGGGTTACTTTTTTTTTCTTAAAAGTGAGTTTTTTAAACCATTTCAAATGAAATCTTTAGGAAGCCGGTGTGGTTTAGCAGTTAGAACGCCTGACTCATAATCAGGAGGTCGGCGGTGCGAATCCGCCCACCGGCATAACCTTTTTCTTTTTGTTAACACAAAAAGCAAAAGCTTAACCAAAAAGAAAAATGTAGTAAGGAAAAGTTGCACCCAAAGAAAACTATTATGGTTTTACTTAAACTCGGTCCTACTCAGAAGCTGAATTTTCTTGCCATGCGTAATAATCTTATCAGCAAAACCAACGAACAATCCTGTTTCTAAAACCCCGGGAATATTTTTAGCTTCAAATTCCAAATCTTCATAACTGAAAATCTTATCAATATCTACCTCAATCACATAATGTCCTGTTTCTGTTTTGAAAGGAATCTTTCCATTCATTCTTCTCCTTGCTGTTCCCAAAGAATCTAACTGGTTAAGTGTTCTTTTCCAGCCAAAAGTAGCAACCTCAAAAGGAATTTTTCCTTTAAGTTTTTTCACAAAACCATTTTCCTCAGTAACCCCGATAAGAATTCCAGCACTCTGTGCAATCATCTTGTCCCTTACAAAAGAACTGCTTTCCCTTTTCACAAAATTAAAATTGTCATCAATTTGATTCACAAATTCTATTGCAACATCAACCTCAACATCATTAATATCGGCAATAAGCAAACCTAAACTGGAAGCAATAGCAGCATTCTGTATTGATGTTGGCACAAAACTAATCTTATCAATCGGCATATGCTCCTCTTCCAAAGCAAGAGCTAATTTTTTAATGAATTTCTCTCCCAGCTCTGAGGAACCAATACTAACAACATCCCCGTCCTTGATGTAACGAACTATCAAATCCTCAATATGCTTTTCGTGCATGCCAAAAGTAGTGCTTAAGAGATATATATTATTGTTGGAAAGCCGGTGGGAAGATTTGAACTCCCGACCTGTCCATTACCAATGGACTGCACCAACCAACTATGCTACACCGGCTTTAACTAAAAATTCACTTCGAAAACAATTAAAAAATCAAGGTTCAATGGCGTATCTTACTGTTGATTCTGCTAAAATTTCAACAGTATCAAAAACAGCCATCTCAACATCTTCTGCTTTCAGTAAAATCGGAATATCAGTACACCCAATTACAATTGCCTCTGCGCCTTTATCTTTAAGCGAATTAATTACTTGTTTCAGTTCTTGTTTATCAGTTTCAAGTTTATTTCCGGCAAGTATATTCATAATCACTTTGTTTACTTTGTCTTGTTCTTCAGGAATCACTAGTTCTATTCCGTATTCTTCAAATTCAGGATTATAAATTTTATTCTCGACAGTAGTCTTTGTTGCTAATAACCCGATTTTTTTGAAACCTTTTTCCTTTATTTTCTTTGCAGTTTCTTCAACAATGCTAAGAAAAGGAATTGAAATTTCTTTTTTCATATCTTTGAAAAAGTAGTGGGTTGTATTGCAAGGCATAACCATAAAATCTACTCCAATAGACTCTATTTTCTTTGCACCCTTCACTAAGCTGTTCAAAGTTTCTGCTTTATTTTTTATTCCTTCAACAACATCAGGAATAGGAAGGTTATACATGAAAATCTCAGGGTAATCCTCATCAAGCTGTGCACCATATTGTTTTTGGCATTGTAGAATAATCTCATGATAAAATATCGCTGTTGATTCAGGGCCCATGCCTCCAAGTATACCAATAATTTTTTTTGTTTCTGTTTTCATTAGGAAAAGCACCTACTTTTTTATTATTGTTAAAATTTTCTGTAAATCATCAAAACCAATTTCCTTTTCCTCGCGGGAAGTCATATCCTTGATTTTGAACTTTTTGGATTTTAATTCATTTTCCCCAAAAACAATCAAATATTCAATGCCCTTTTTCTGAACATACTCAAAATTCTTTTTCATGTTCCTTTGCATTAAATCTATTTCGACAGAAATTCCAAAACCTCTTATTTTTGAAGCTGTTTGAAAAGCAATTGAATAAGCTTCCTCAGAAAGAACAGCAACAAAAACATCTGAATTAGCACCAACAACCAAAGTTTCTTCCAAATAATCATACAACCTATCTATTCCAAAACTAATTCCCGTAGCGGGAGTTTCAGGCCCTCCGTAAGTTTCAATCAATTTATCATAGCGTCCTCCGGCACCAACACTAGGGCCATCCTTTACTTTTATTTCAAAAACATTTCCGGTGTAATATTCCAAACCGCGTGCAAGCGAAAGATCAAACTCAACCTCTTCTAACTTGTTTTCTTTTGAAAGTTCCAAAAGAGTTTCAAGTTCTTTCAGAGAATCGCTTTCTTTCAGATAATGTTGCGTTTCTTTGAGAGAGTTAGCCTCAAGTTGTCCTAAAATTCGTGCATCAATTCCTTTTTCCTTAAACTCTTTCTCCACACCTTTAACACCAATCTTATCCAGCTTATCCAGACTCCTGAAAGCTTCCTTAATTTCATTTTCCTTGATACCCATTTTCAGTGAAAGTTCCTCAAGCACTTTTCTGTTATTAATAACAATTTTAAAATCAAATCCTAATCCACGCATCACATCAACAGCAACCTGCAAGCATTCAAAATCAGCGTAAACACTTTTAGTTCCTATAATATCCACATCTGCTTGTGTAAATTCCCTGTACCTTTTTGCCTGCGGCCTGTCATATCTAAAAACTCGGTTGATGCAGTAACGTTTGAATGGTTTTGAAAGGCTAGGATTACTTGCAACAACTCTTGCAAGCGGAACAGTTAAATCATACCTCAGACCCAGCTCACGGTCTCCTTTGTCCTTGAAATAATAAATCTCATCCTTTACTGCTTCTCCGCCTGAATCTTTGTTACTAAGAAGATCAAACTCTTCTACTATTGGGGTCTGTAATGGTTCAAAACCATAGCTCTCGAAAACTTTCCTTATAAAATCCTCGATGAACTGTTTTTTCTTCATCTTCTCCGGGAGAAAATCTCGCATTCCTCGTACTGTTTGAAAACCCATTAAAATCCCTTAAAAAAAATGGGGCCGCGACCGGAAATCGAACCCGGGTCAAGGGCACCACAAGCCCCTATCATAACCACTAGACCACCGCAGCCATTAAATTTTTTTATTTGAGGATAGCTATCTATATTATTTAAAGAATAAGATTTTGTGATGAATATACTCACTATCCATGCTTAAATTAGGTGAGTAATTGTTTATTAATTTTACTAAAATTGTTTTCTAATTTATTTTACCTACAAGCTGCTACTCCAAGGGCACCAGTTGGACATGGTTGGCATCTTCTAGAGGAATTACATTCTTCTCCAAAATCGCAGTGACTGTTGAAAATACATTCCACCTCAACACATCTTCCTGCTTGGCAATCTTGTCTGGTTGGACAATTAGCTCTTACGTTACATGAGTTATCTTCAGTATCAGGATCTGGGCTTGCGCAATCTCCTGGACATGTTTCTCCTGTTTCCTCAATTTCACAAATATCATTTCCGCACACTTCTTCAGCTCCGCAACCTCCTCCTGCACAATCTAGTAAACAATCCACCGGACAGTTTTCTTCATTTTCAGTACCTCTGCAGTTATAATCTCCACATATTTGGTTAGGGTCACAATCATCCGGACAACTAAGATCATCTTCATTACTTTCACATACTCCATTTCCGCATACAAATAGAATTGATTCATTAGAATTCGATTTTCCATTAAAAGTTACGCATCCGCTAATGAACAATAACCCGATTAAAACAATTCCGATGTTTTTGAATTTCATAGCAGTATAACGAAATAGGTTTTACTTAAAGTTTGTGTTTTTTCAGTATTGTGACCCATTTTAGCAAGAAACAATTAAATATTCTGAAACACACAATTTATCTGATTGTTATGAATTCAGTATTAGAAAAAGTCCCTGGTAATAAAGAGCATGCAAAAATCAAAGCAAAGCATCATGCATCTATTCTAAAAATCAATCTTCACAAAACTGATAATTTAAAATCCAAGATTAAGAAAAAAGTAAAACCAAATTTAGAGGTGAACTAATGCCGTTGCCTGGAAGAAGAGCGCCTTCAAGAGTAAGAGGGTTTGGAAAAACTATAGGGGATATTTTCGGAATATTTTTTGAAGGCGGAATTAGAAAGAGAAAACCCCCTCAATAATTTTTCATAATTATTTTTTTCCATCTCTTCTAAATGTATTTATTGTTGCCGAAATAACATTGGCGACAAATGAAGGTTTATGGTATTTTTGTTTTGATCTTTGTTTTTTATCAGCAACTGCATCTCTAAATTTTCCCGCAAACCGTTTCGGAAACCCAATAACCGTATGCAAAACACGTTTCATAAAAACCAATTAAATAATGCTTTTTCTTACTTTTTCAGCAATGTCTCTTTTTGCAAGTATTAATATTTTTGAACCAACATTAATTTCGGTTTCCTTATCAGGAATAATGAGGTTATCATTTTCATACAAAGCAACTATTGCTGATCCGGAAGGATGTTCTATTTCTTTGATTTTTTTACCGACAATTTTTGATTTTTCAGTTATTTCAAGTTCCATTATCTCAGCTTGACCTCTTGAAATAAAAGCCAAATCTAAAACCTCTGGTTTTGTAATTAATTCTGAAATATAACCTGCGGCTGCTGCTTCCGGATGAATAACAATATCGATTCCAAGTTTTTTCAGTACCATTTCATCATAATCTATTTTACCAATTCTTGTTGCAACATTTTCAGCTCCCAGCTCTTTTGCAAGAAGGGAAATAACCATATTGGTTTCATCCTGGCCGGTTAAAGCAACAAGTGCATTGGCTTCTTTGATGCCTGCTTTTTCAAGAGTTTTGGTTTCGGTAGCATCACCTTTCTGAACCACAAGATCAAGTTCTCCGGAAATCTTTTCACAGATCTTTTCATCTTTATCTATAATTATAACATCATGTTCTTCATCCAAAAGAATCTGGGCAAGATAAAACCCTAAATCTCCGCCTCCGACAATTATTATATACACTTCAAAATCACCTAATAATAGAAGTTTCTGCTCCTTTTTAACTTTTCCTAAAACTCAGGGCAAATCCTATTGCTGAGAGTAATGGTATTATTTCAAGCCTTCCGACCCACATACTCAGAATAAGCATTATTTTTGATGCTACTGGAAGCAAAGTACTCACAACCCCCACATCAAGGCCCACATTCCCCTGTGCTGAAACAACCACAAATAATGCATCCGTAAAACCGGTTCCCTGCATTGTTAAAACAAATACCCCCATAACAATGATAACTATGTAAAGCAGGATGAATTGATTAACTTCCCTGATTAAACGGTTTTCAATTGGTTTTCCTTCAAACTTTTTCTGGAAGTAAGAATCTTTTGGAAGAATAAGTTCCTTTATTCTCCAATAAATTGATTTTGTGAAAATAATTATTCTTGATACTTTTATTCCGCCTGCAGTTGAACCAGAGCTTCCCCCAATAACCATTAATCCCATCAAAATCAATAACACAAAATCGTCCCACTTTGCAAGGTCTCCTATTGGCACGTTAAAAAATCCCCCGCAGGTTAATGCGGATGTATTATGAAAAAGTGCAGTTTCAACAGCCATTATTGCGTTAGGGTAAAAGAGCATCATTTTTGGAAGAATCATTATCAATGAAATAATCAAAATTGAAATCATGACTTTAAATTCACTATCTTTGAAATAAGCTCCGAAGTCTTTTTTTCGAATAAACAAATAATGTGCGGAAAATGAAGTAGCTCCCACAAGCATTATCAAAACTAAACTTAAACCGATTAAACTGTTATCAATTCCCACAAGCCCTGTTGAAGTTATGTCCATTCCTGTTGTGGAAATTGCGGACATTGAATAATTTACTGCTGAGAAAAAATCCATTCCAACAAAAAACAACAATCCAATACTAAGTATTGAAAGAAAAACATAAATGACCCAAATTTCCTTTGCAGTATTTTTTAGGTTTGGTCTTATTAGTTCTTCTCTTCCTTCAGCAACCATAAGCTTTGCTGATTTAGTATAAGTTGTAAAAATACCCATCAAACTTAATACAATAATTCCAACTCCTCCAATCCAGGAAATTAATGATCTCCACAATATCAGGCTTTTAGGAGCTGAATCAATAATGCTGGTCATCATGCTTAATCCTGTGGTTGTTATTGCACTCATTGCTTCAAAAAAAGCATCTATAAATTGCATGCCCATTATCAAAGAAAACGGCACTGCAGAAATCGCAGTAAACACAATCCACACTAATCCAACAATCATAAAAGCGTGTTTCAAATCAGTGTCTGCATTTGTTCTGAAAACCTTTTTCAAAGCCGTTCCCAAAAAGAAACTGAATACTCCGGTCAAACCATAAATAATCAAAAAATCAATACTTTCTCTGAACCAGATTCCTGCTAATATAGGCAAAATAAACAGAATTGAACTCCATTTGATCAGTTCTCCAGAATCACGCAGAACAACCCTTAAATCTTCCAATCCGAGCCTTACAAGCATCAAAAATCAATACTAAAAAGGCTTTCCCTATATTTAATCCTTCATGGCAGACAAAAAAAACATTGCAATTTGCATTCCGAGTGGTCGCTTTGTGGATTTCAGTTTCTTCAAATCATTTGCACAAAATATAGGAAATCTGATGTTAACTTATAATACTGCAGTTTTTACTGTTGCTTCCCCGATGATTTTTGAAAACAGGAACGAATTAATGAGAAGAACTTTTAAGTTCGAAGAAACAAATCCTGGTTTTTTGTTTGATTATATTCTTTGGCTTGATAACGATATTGTTTTCAACTTTAAACAAATACAAAAGTTAATTTCTCATTTAGATTCCGGAAAGGATTTTGTTTCAGGGGTTTATTTTAATCCGCTTGATGATGGAATCAGACCAGTTGCTTATTATGCTAACGGAGAACGATACAAGTGGTTAGAAGAATCGGAGTTAAACGGTTTCATAGAAGTTGATGCTGTTGGTTTTGGTTTTTGTGCTTTCAAAATGGATATTGCAAGGCGTGCTTTTGAAAAATTCAAGCCAAGGCCGTTTGACTTGCGTCCTTTGGATGACGGTTCTTTAGTTACTGAGGATCAGGTTTTTTGTGAAAGAGCAAAAGAACTTGGTTACAAAATTTTCCTGGATTCAGAACTAATTGTTAAACACGCTAAAGGTTATCTACCCAGATAATTATCTTCGTCTAGGTTTAGGTCGTTTTTGTATAGGTTTTAGTGCCGCACGTTTAGCTTGCTGAGTATTTCTAATTGTTGTTCTTAATCTTTTAATTCCTTCAATCATATTTCTTTTTACTCTTGCACTAGGATTTTGATATTGTTTTGCTTTTAGTTCTTGTGCAGCCCATTTTTTTGGATCCTTTAACAAAAGTTGTTGATTTTTAGTTTTTGGCGTTAAATTTGTTCCGTACTCTAGTTCATATTTTTGTTTCAGCAACCTTGCCTTTATAATAATTAATTCTTGAAAAGTCAGTTCATGAAGTTCTTTTGCCATAAAATTAAAACAGACTTGAACAATAAAAAAGAGAGTGCAGGAGGGAGGATCCAAACTCAGAAAAACTACGTTTTTCCGAGACCTTTTCCTTAAAACTTATGTCCTGCTTTAGGCAGGACGGCCGTTTGCGTTGCCCACAGCCGCAACTGTGGAGATGCAGGAGGGAGGATTCGAACCTCCGAAGGCGCTAGGCCACCAGGTCCTAAACCTGGCGCGTTTGACCACTTCGCTACTCCTGCAACTGAAGCCTCAGTTGACAAGGCGTCCACCTCATTTCATTCGGTAGGACAAATACTAAGAAATTTACTTGAAGAAGACTTTTAAAGTAAATCTTTATTTGCTTTCAGAAACGCTTATCTGAACTGTTTTTGACACATCAAAACCCATTGGAATATCAAGTTTTGCGGTTAAAATCCATTTAATCTGACTTGATCTTCCTGAGAGCATACTGGCCACATTCATAATTTGACCTAATGCTTCATTTCCCATTGGTTTGTTACCAATTCCTGTCGGAACCTGCAATTGGAATTTGTAAGTTTTTTCCCCTTCGCTTGGATTGTAATCTCTTTCAACATCCAATTCCTGCTCAAAATTATAAAGTGTTTCTTTCCTGTTGGTTCTTCTTCCTTGTGAGTAGCTTGAGGTTTCCCTAGTAGCCATAAGAACAACCTTGACTCCTTTTGCTTTTGTGGACTTATTCACTTTCAGTTTTACTTCTCCCTGAATAGCTTCCCCGGGATTAAAAATAGTCTTCCCTAATTCCAAATCAATTTTTCCAGCACCTAAACCAAAAACCATAAAATCACTGGATAAATTACGGTTTTAGTTTATTTAATTTTTTTGTCAGTAAAAGTAAACGCTCCCACTGGGAATTGAACCCAGGCCTCAAGCTAATTGCAAACTTTTTTGATTAAACTTTTTCAAAAAGTTTACCGCAAGCTTGAAGGCTATCCATTACCCCATGGGAGCTTTCAGTACAAGCGGATTACTTTGCCTTCGTTCAAAAGCAATGTTGTTTCTGCTTGGGTTACTGTTTTTTCTTCATCTTCTTTTAGTAAAGGAAAAGCACCAATACATTTTTTTTGCATTAATTCACGCAAACCAATTTTTCTGGAAAATTCACTCATTTCAAGATCTCTCTGAACCCATCTTTCTGCGAATGGCAGAGTGGAATATTCTTCCTCAATAAAATCAATTATTTTTCTTGCTTCTCTTCCTCTAAGTGGTTTCTTTTCTTCCATTTGGAAAATTTCTGCCTGGCTTCCCTCTTTTACAAAACCTTGTCCGTCAGTTGCAAACGGTTCAATAGCAATAGCCATGTCATCTTCCAGAACTTTTGTGTCATTATTAGCGATATTAGGAATTGTCGGATAAGTATGTGCATCATACTGCTGAACTCCGTGTCCAGAAAGATTCTGAATAGGGTTGAATCCTTTTCCTTTAATTATTTTCTGAATTTTTTCCCCAATCACTCCAAGTTCAGTTTCTTCTTTAACAAGTTTTACCGCTGCTTCCAAAGCTTCTTTTGTTGCATTAACCATTTCAGTTTGCTTCCCTGAAAAATCAATTGTTTCAGCGGTATCACAAATATAACCATCAACATGAACCCCAATATCAACTTTGATAACTGCATTTTCTTCCAGTACATCCTCTGATTCAAAACTTGGGGTGTAATGAGCAGCTACATTGTTTACTGATAAGTTTATAGGGAATGCAGGAAAACCACCTTTCTTCTTAATCGCGGATTCAATTTCCTCAGAAAAATCAAAAAGATTAGTACCAACTTTAAGCTTTTTCTTTGAAAGCTCATGGGCTTCTTTTACTATTTCTCCTGCTTTCTTATATGCTGCAATTTCTTCTTTTTCCATAAACAAATCTCCTCTGAAACGGGTTTTAAAGTTTACGTGAAAGCAGATAATGAACTCTGCTTTCCTCCTTGTATCAGATCTTCCTCTTCATACCCTAATTCCCGCATTATTTTGATTACTGCAGGAATAATCTGATGTTTAATATAATAATCAGGATCATAATTTCCTTCCTCAACATACTCCTCAAGTTCAGAATTATCAGAAATCTTTTTGCCAACTCCTTTAGTAATAACAAATCCTAAAACAGAACCAATATCAATTTCTTTACCTCTTTCAATTGCTTTTTTTGCAGCAGCCACATGAGGTCCTATTGCATCATACTTTTCAATTTTCCTTTTGAGCTGGGTCATTATTACTAAATCTTTTTTCAGAACATTTCCTGATTTCAGATCACTAATAACTTTTCTCACAAGTGCAATTGCCTTTTCAGGATTTCCTTCTTTTAAAACAGCTTCAATAACTCCTTTTTGCGTTTCCTTAGCTATTGCAGACCAGTCTCTTCTTACATATTCAAACCCTACTATTTTCAGATTTCCTTCAAAATCAACTAATGCATATTTTTTCTTTGCAGCTCCGCCTTCTTTTTTGGTTACAAAAATCCCACGCTTGAACATTCCCTCAAACTCTAATTCCATTGCTCCGGGCAATTCAGAATTAATTCCATCAACAAACCCAACAACTTCCTTTTTTCCCTTTTCTTTTGGAACAAGAATAAACAAAGAATCCGTATCCCCATACAAAGTTCTGAATCCCTGCTCATTGGCTTTTTCCATTGTATTCTGAATATAATGTCTGCTCCATGCAGTTACTGCCCTTGCACTTTCTCTAGAATACCATCTTGCTCTAGGGTATCCTAAATAACCATAATGAGAATTCAGAAGAATTTTAAGAGCGTGCTGTCTTGCATCCAGCATCTTATATTCATGGCTTCCTTTTTCAACTTTTGCCATTTCTCCTTTAATCTTCACCCTGTTATTCAGAATTTCTTCCAGAATTCCTGAAAGAAAACCTTTTTGTTTTTCACAAAACCAATCTTTATCCGGAGAAAGGTTCTTTCCTTTTTTGCATGATTCATGTTCACATTTTAAAGTTTCAAGAGAAATGTTATGCGAAATCATTATTGTTGGATGCAAAGACCTGAAATCCAGAACAGCAATATTCTCATGCAAACCCGGCAAAGGTTCTTTCACAAACCCTCCCTGATAGGTCTGCAGGTTCCTTTGGTTAACTTCACTTTCCCTTGGTTTGTTCGGGATTAATGCGTTTTTTTCAAAACTGTTAACGATTAATAGTTGTTCGACCATTTGGCTTGATGAAGCTCTGGAAGTATCCTGCAAAGACTGCTTTAACATGGAGGTTAACTGCAATTGCAGTGGTAAAAATTCCTCCGCAAGTTCAACAGTTACTGCTCCGTCTTCTCTGTTGTATTCAACAACTCGGTCTATTGTTCCTTTATCCCAGAGTGTGTTTATTTCCTCTGCTTTAACTTTTTCCTTTGGTTTTCCAAACAGCTTGTCAGAAACATTTTCAAGATCAAACTTCAAAAGATTAACAGCGCCAATCCTTGCCATAAATCTCACCAGTTGGAATGCATCCAAATGCTGAATTCCTTTCAAACCTGCAGCATTAAACATGCCTTTTCTCACAACCCTTATTCCGCCATGGCCGATTTTACATTCAAGTTTAAGTTTTTCACACCTTGTTTTCAGATAAGGCAGGTCAAAAGAATCTCCGTTATAAGTAACAAGAATATCCGGCTGCATTTTATTGAGGTCATCAATGATTTTTTTCACTAATTCTTTTTCATTTTTCAGAACAACAGTATTTTTTGCAGAAGTTTTTTTGTAAGTGTAAACAACAGATTCTTTTTTTGTTGAAAGAACAGCCATTAAAATCGGATCTTTTTTCGGGTCTGAAAATCTTCCGGGAGAATAAGTTTCAAGATCAATAGCAACTATTCTCAAATCATGCTTAACTTCTTTCGAAACAATTTTTCTTATCTCTCCGTTTTCTTCCTCAATCTCAACACCAGTCATTGGTTTTAAGTTTTTATCAATTAAATATCTGTTTGCAAACGGAATATCAAATTCTCTTTTTTCAATAACTCCTTCAAGTTCCTCAACAGTATCTCTTGCTTTTACAAGTTCCTGGGGATTTTTGAAATAAACTCTGAGAACATTTTTTGCATTTTCCTTTTCTACTTTTTCTACTTTTAAAGATTTTATTCCTTCTCCAAAATCAGCTTGCTCTATAGCTTTTGCAGTTTTTTCAGGGTCTTTTGAGATAACATGAAAATATGGTTTAAAATCAGGATCTTCGAATTTTTTGATCTCTTTTTCTGTACTGATAAAAACCTGAATTGCCGAATTTCCATCCTCATCCACTTTATAATTGGCTTCTAAGAGCATTCCAGTAACTTTATTATATGCCATAAGTATTATTGTTACAATAAAGGATTTTATATTGAAGGTTTTAACTTGCCGCCACACCATAGACATTCCAGAAGCGAAAGAGAAGATGACCGTAAAGAAAAAAGGGTTTCAGGAAAAGCCCAGGGCGTTTTTTCCAGAATTAATTCAGATATCAAAGCACTGAACAGCAGCATTCTTGTTATTTCCCAAAAAATAAAATANCTTGTGAGNAANGAAAAAATNTTAGGNAGAAATNTNNTGGTTTTAAACAAAAAAGTAAAAATTTTGCAGGGGGGTCATTCTCAGTCAGCTGATTCTTNATCAATAGAACCTGAGCTTGCTGAAATAAACAGAAAGCTTAGTGAGAACACAGAAGCAATAGGGCGCCTTGAATCTGAAGTTAATAATATAAAAGAAAATTATTCAAAAGCAGAGGAGGTTGCAGAAATTAAATATGTTATTGATACAATCAACCCTCTGGAATTTGTTTCCATTAAAGATGCAAAAGATTTAATGCAGGGCAAAAAAGTTGCTTCTAAAACAAAGAAGAAAAAATAATCTTAATTATAATTACTCATCTTAAGCATGCTTACTAAGCGTAGGTCTAACAAGAACCCTGTAAGATTTTCTGTTCTTTAATTGAATTCCGACATCGTTGCCGCTTACAATATTGATTTTTACATCAGCATCCTGTTTTGTAGCTGAATCAACATCTATTGGTTTTCCAGTCCCGATTGAAAACATTGCTCCTGAAGCTGCAAGTTCATTCAGTAATGAATAAATTTCTCCGGAAATAACCTGCTGTTTTTCTTTTGCCTGAATAATTTCTCCTTTAGGAATAATTATTGAAACAAAGTTAGAATTAGATTTTTGTTTACTTGTACTGGTTTCTTTTACAATAGAATGAATAAGCATTGTAGTACTTCTTTCATCTAAAGAAGAAATATCAATTATTGAAGCTCTTGCAATATTAGATGTGGATTTTTTTATCATGTCTTTGGTTTCATTCCCTTCTCCAAATAAGTTTGGATATCTTGTTCCTATGAGTTTCATTACTCTTGCAGTCTTGTAAATTTCAAACTCGCTAAATTCCTCGGTTTGGGGAAGCTTTGAAATTTTTTCAACCATTTTTTCAATACTTGTAACTTTGTTTTCTGCCAAAAAGCTAGTTAATAATCTTGGAAAATCCTTGAAGCCAACACCAAAAAGTTCTGCAATTGCCTGCGGGCTGATCATATTAAGATTAACTTTAACACTATCTCCTGGAGTATATTTTTTTACAGGAAAACCAAGAGGATCAACATCAACTTCATATTTTTTTAGTTCAGCTTCTTCTTTGTTTGATTCCCCCAAATCAGAAAAGCTTTTATCGTGATCAAATATTATTGCAGGTATTTTTGAAAGCATAGCACTTTCAGCAAGAACCTGTAAAACTCTTGCTCTGTTTTTTGGTTCGCCCTCACTTATGATTGTTTTAGTGAAAAGAGCAATGGGTTCTATAACTTTTTTCTTGTCTCGGGTTAATCCAATTATAATATCGCCTTTGGTTAAAGGCTTCAGTTCATCAGTTGTTTTTCCTACCATTGAATGATTTGAAGTAGCAAGTAAAGGCACAAGCATTGGCTGGGTAAAGAACGCTGCCTGAACTTCCTTTGTTGATTCAGCAATTTCTTTAAGTGTTAGTTCGTATGCTTTTGAGACATCGCGGATCATAGTGGCAGATGTGCTTAATTTTTTAACCAATAAATCCACTTCCTTTACAAATTCTCCCTCAATCCATCTTGAATAAGTAGGCTTGCTTCCCAATAACATGAATTTGAGCGTGCTTTTTTCATCGTGTTTTGTAATTATAAGCACATCCCTTGGGAGGGTTTCAACAAAAGATTCAACATCCCCCTCTGCATTGAAAACCTTGTAAAGCTCGATAATAGCCCCTTCAACTCTATCAAGCTTTTTCTCAAAAACAATGACTAGCAGTATTTTTTCAGGGTTAGAGTATAATTCAACTTCATGTTCCTGAAAAGTTCCTGAAAAGAGCTTTTCCCATGGTCCATTAGCTATTTTGAATAATTGCATCACATCTATTGAACTAAAATAATATATATAAATTTGCTTAACAATATACAGTGCCTTTTCTCTTTCTTTGAAGAAAAATAAAGAAAAGCACGGGGTTAAAAGGAAAGAAAACATTAAAATTGGTGTTTTGTGTTAGTTTGTGTTGAGTTTATATGGTTTCGAACGATGTTGTAATGAATACTGTAAAAAGAATGCTTTCTTCAGGCGTTGATGATGATACAATCAGGATGACGCTTAAAGGAATAAATCTTAAGGACACAGAAATTGATAATTTTATTAATGAAGCTAAAGGAGTTTCTCCCGAAAAATCTTCCGAAGCAGGTTCCCCTGTAACACCTGAATCGGAAGAACATTTAGAAGAGGCTGATATAGAAGAAGCAGAGGAAGAATCTGAGAGGACTCCTGCGGATGTAAAAAAAGAACTTGAAGCAGTTTCTCAGGAACAGGCTGCACAGCATACAA
>NZBD01000003.1 GCA_002687735.1 Candidatus Iainarchaeum sp.
TTAGGAAAATACTGTTTATCTTTTTCATTCAGAACCCTGCTTAATCACTATATATAGTACTAATTAGTAAGAATCTATCTTATATATTTCTTTTGTAGGGAAAATAGCAGCACTGGATTCAGAACCCGTAATAGAGAAAGTAGAATACTCCGGTTATTGCTTCAGGAACCAAAAAAAGTATTATTGCTGATGCAAAAACACTGGTTAGATAAGATGTTATGGCAAGTTTCAGCCATTCTGGTTTTTTTCCAAGTTTTTTTGAAACCACCTCATGAACATACGCGCCCACAAATTCAAACGGCATTAAAAGCAATGAAACAACTATTGTAACAACACCAACCCAAAGAACTCCCGCTATAAATGAAATCAAAAGTGTTACTGGATCAGGCGCAAAAATTGAAGGAACTTCTCCAAGACCAATTTCCTGTGATGCTATAATGAAAGGAAAAAAATAGGTTATCAAAAGTAAAATATAAACCATTATTATCGTTGTAATAAATGTAGTTGTTACCCAACTTTTTTTTGTTTCTTCTTCAATTTTTTCTCTTAATTCCTGTCCAAACAAAACCAGAATAAAAACAGGAACCGCAATAATAATTGATCCCTGAAGTAATCCGATAACTGAAAATAACAGGTTCTCTAAAGGATTAAGGGACATGAAACAATAATTTATTAAGTACTATAAATATGTTTACTAACATGAGTTTAATCAATCAAATTTTGGAAGGGGTTATATCCGCATACATACTCCTAGGGTCTTCTACCTGGGGGTATATTCTTCTGAGAATTGGCTGGCCTAATATAAGATCCTTAGACCCTGCATACAAAAGCGGTTGGAGTATAGTTTTTGGGTTAATTTTTTCTGCACTTGTTTTGGTTTCTTCAGCAATAGTTTTTTTCTTTAAACTAACAGGAATGTCATTCCTTGAGATAGTTCTGTTAAATTCAATTATTTTTCTGAGTGCAGGAATAATTCTTTTTACTCTGAAAAGAAAATTTTTAGGCACAAAAAAAATAAAAGTTTCTGTTCCTAAAAGAGTTGTTAGTGCTAACGTTGTTGCAAAAAAAGCAGTGGAAAAACTTCCTAAAAAAAGTTATACCAAAACATTTACTGATCGCCAACACAGGATTAGTGAATTAAAAAATAAGCTGGAAACTATTACACCGGTACACCAAACTGCCCCCGTACACCAAACCGCCCCAGTACAGAAAAAAGCAGCTCCGGTTATAAAGAAAACAATCCAGAAGCCTTTAAGAAACATGAAACCTGCCGAATCAAGCAAACCTGAATCTGTTTCTCCTGAAAAAAACAAAAGACTTAATGATATAATTAAAAATTTGGAAGAAAAACAATTAGCAAAAGACAATCAAAATATTGTCACAAGACAGGAAATGAACCAGCAAGCAGAAGACAGGAAAAAATATGTTGCTGAAAACCTTAGGGAAAAAATTCCTATTGAAACAAAACCTGAAAAAAACAAACTTGACACAGAAATGCCAAGATCCGCAAAATTATTGAAAGAATTACTAAAAGAAACAGAGGATACAAAATGAGTGATGAAGAAATTCCAAGAAGACTGAGAAGATTCCACAGAGATGAACCCCCGACCCAAGAGGAGGTTCATGACCGAAGTACTGAAATAGCAATTAAAGAGGTGGATAAGTTTAAGGATAAGCACGCGAGGTATCCTCAGAAAGAGGAATTAGATGAAATAAGTGAAAGTGTTTTTACCCAGCTGAAAAATGAACTAAAACAAGATAAGAACGAACAAAAAGAAATTTCTTCACAAATTAATTTCGGGAATTCTGAAAATGAGCTGGAGAACCTCGAAACTGATCCGGATACAGGTATGAAAAAAATGAGCTTTTTGGAAAAACGAAAAGCAAGAAGACATCACGGCCACAAAGAAGTTAAACAACCTGAAAAAGAAACAAAAACTGCAATCATGTCAAAACAAGAGAAACAAAAAGTTAAAATGCCTGAAATAAATGATGCTAATGAAATTCCTGATTTACTGGAAAAAAACGACGATCTTTCCAAATTGGAGTCTTCTGCAGAAGTAAAAAAACTTTCTTCAGTAGAAGAACTTGGTTCGCTTGAAAACCAACTGGAAGATGTTGATGATTTTGATTTAATTGAAAAGGAAACTGAAACAACAGAAAATAATTGTCCTACTTGTAACAACAAAACAAAGGAATTTATTTACTGTCCAAACTGCGGCGAGGCTTTTTGTGATCATTGTGCAAAAAAGATTGATGTGTTAACAGATTCCTTAGGGTATACTTGCCCTAAATGTTCTCACGAATTCAAAAAAAGAAAAAATATTAACTGAATAATTCTGCTCTTGAAAAAGCATTAATCGAATAATTCTGCTTTTTCACAACCCCAATCGATGTTTTCAATAGATTCAGGATCATCAACATAAAGCAAACCTGTTGTTCGATCTTCTGTTGTTCCTAACCATACCGCATCCCACAAAATAAGATCGACCTGTGCATCAAAATTGTCAAGGTCATTGCTTCCGAACTGGTTTCTGATAAGTTTTATAGGTGCTGATGCTTCTGATGTTGGACCTACATTTGCTCTCAGCCTTGTAAGAAGACTCTTAAGATTGTTATACTCAGAGTCTATGCTGCAGAAATAATTTACATGTGTTTCATCCTCAGGGGTATTAGGATCATCTTCAGCCGAATAAGTGTAAAAATCTCTTGCCAAAACAAGATTAGCACGTTCCTTAGTAAAGTTAGTTATGTGAATAAAAATGTAAACAAACTCTTTTGATTCTCCTGAAGTTTGAATAGTGAAAATATAATCAAACGTGTCTCCTACAGGGCTCATTATTGAAAGGATTGTTTTTCCAAGAACTTTTCTTTCAATCAAATCTATTTCCTGATCGTCAGCATAATCCTCCTTAAGGATTGCAAGTAGATAATCTATCTCTGCCTCATCATCAAAAACATCATAGTCCGGATCCCTTGGAGTTGAAGCATAAAGGATTGATTTTAATGCGTTAGTTGCAAAAGTAGAATTATATTCATCAGTAATAAGTTCTCTTACTGAGTTTCCGTAACTATTTGCAAAACCAAACAAGAACACTGAAAGAAAAGTAACTATAAGCAAAAAGTATAATGCATCTGTTACCGCTGCCTGCCCTTTCTGATTCATTTCCAAGCCACCACAAACAAGTGCATTGGTTTTACTATTTTATCATCTTCCACCACAATAGGGAATATTCTTGAAACAACCTTTGTTTGTGTTGCTTCCTGCAAACTAATAAAATCAGAAATTTTAGGTTCATTACGCTCCGGCTCCGCTTCTGTATTAGTGCAATAAAATATTTCATCTNCATCATTCTTAAAAAATTCTATTTCAAAAATGTTTTNNGCAATANCCGCAGAAGAGTCAGTTCCCTGNGAAGAAATTCCCGCAACAAAATCAAGATTAANAACNCCCAGATNATCACACAGATTCTNAAAATTATCATAACCATAAATGTAACTATTTGATTGCAAAACCCTGGNTACTCTCATNACAGNAATATCATCATTGAATTCTNTGTTCCTTGCATCAAACGAATTAAAGGTTAAAGTGAATGTTGAGAAGAACATCACCAAACCAAAAAGCAACGGAATTAAGGATGGCAGGTCATCTCCTATTGGTCCGATAAAACCTTTGTTTAACATTTGAATCCTCCTTCATCTTGCTGTGTTGGTGCATGTATAATTTCTCCCACATAAGTTTTATCAGCCTCACAAACAGCATCATTACACACAATCAAATATAATTTTGGCTGGCCTAATTCAACTTCTTTAATAAATTCAATACCGTTTCCTCTTGTTATTGCTTGAGGATCAACAAAAACAGGTTCCTCAAGTGTTCCCGTGTATTCCTGCTGTGCGCCCTCATAACCAGTCCCGTTATAGCTTCTTGAAAAAAGGTGAATCTCTGCTTTTGTCCTGAAACTTTCAGCAGCAATTGCTTTTGGTTTATAATCAGAATTAGCGTAAGCTTTCTTGATTTCATCCCTTGGAAAAACAGAAAAAATCACAATATTCACTGGTTCGCTATCAATAGTAATTTCTTCTTTGGAGATAGCCATTACATAATAAAATCTTCCTCCTGCAACAGTCAAACCATCAGGAACAACATGAGAATCACTTAAGCAATAAGCTGAAGCAGAAACAAGCGCAAATGTTTTTTCCTTAATCAGAAAGGATAATTCTTTGGCCTCGTTTACTTTTGTGATATCAGTTAAACCGATTGCGAAAAAACTAATAATTGCAAAAATTGCAGTAACAAGAATCAATAGATTTAACTTGCTTAAAATATATCCAAGCATTCTATTCTCTCCTGTAAACACAAATTATTGGAGCCTGACTGAACAAATTTGACTGCCTGATTAATGTATACTGCCCCGGAATAATTGATGTCCTGAATCCTAAATTATCACCAATAGCTTTCCAGTCAACCGCAGTGTAACCCTCAGCAGGTTCTAAAAGATCTGTGGGACAGGTAACATATTCATCCGGAAAAGTTGTTGCTGAGGAAATTCTCAGGCATTTTGTTTCAGTATAGCTTGGGTCATCAGAAGAAAACTGCAGCACAGTACATTGTGCAAGGCTTCCGCCGCAAACATTAGAACAATACACAGTATCGTTTCTTTCAACTATTATTAATCCGCTTTCATTTTCGCTGTAACAATTTGGCAGTTCATAAGAAACATTTGTTTTTGACTTATTTTTTACAACTGATTCAATGGCTGTTTTAATATCCTCAAGATTTTTGTTTATTTTTCCCTCACAGGTCTCTCTGTTAAGGGTTTCAAGTGCATTAAATCCAACAACAATTACAAAAGTCATTACTATTATTGCAATTAATAGTTCAAACGGAGCAGATTCCTGTCCTTTCTCTGAAAGCATGATTCAAAATACGTAAAAGAACTATATAAATAATGCGAAAATTAGTAGTGTTGAGTTTAGTCGCCGATTATTGGTGTTCTTTTTACTATTTCCTGGCTTTGCTTGAACATTGGTTTTATCAGAGCAATGATTAAAATTGCGGCAATAATGAATACAATAAGCAAGTAAACTGAACTCCATTCTCCCTGGGCTTTTTCTTCAGCAAGAATATTTTTGAACATGAAAAACTATTGGGAAAACTAGTATTTAATGTTTTAGAATTAGTCCTACTGAGCCCAAGCGAAGTGGACGCGTACCACACCGACGCAACGGTGTTAATCTGAGATGATTGCCACTACACAGTAGTTTGAAGTTTCTGGAGTAGGAGCCTCACAGTTGTCAAGGCCTTCATCAATTCCGAACCTTTCATCAACATTGTAAACTTCAAGTGATTCATCAACAAGATCGTTCCATCTGTCACACATTATGAATAATCTTGTTTTCTGCGTAAATGAACCCTCATAAATAACAACTTTTCCGTTTTCACCCGGATCTATAAATGATTCTAAATTAGGCGCAAAGTCACTTGCAAAAACACAAACCTGATCTGTTCCCAAACCGCCTGAACCTGAAGCAATTGTTTTAGCGTTAAGTGAATCTCCATTGTTGAAAGAAACATCCTTGATTATTCTTTCTTCTCCAGGACTGTTTATCTGACTTTTAACTATTTCTGAAGAAATCGCATTCGGATTTTGTGCACCAATAGGAGGCAAAACCTGAAGTACTTGCAATAAAATAAGTAAAATTGCTCCTGCAACAACAGCAGCTATTAGAAGTTTGAATACACTATATGCTTGTCCTTTTGAATCCATTTTAATCACTCTAAAGGTAAAGGATTAACCCATATATAAACTTTATTCTTTCTTAAGGTTCAGCTGAAATCAGCACCAAAAGATAGTTCGCAAAAAATTACGCAAGAACCATTTTCTGTTTCACATTTTATGAAAACATCGGTAAGTACCTTTTCTCTTATTGTTAAAAGATCATCTTCCACCAGAAAAGTGGGGGAATCAGTATCAACAAATTCTAAACACTCAGATTCAAGACCTGATATTTTTGAAAGCCCCAAAGTAGAAAATGTTGTTCCTTCAGCGAACTTAGCATCCTCAATCTGAAGAATTGTTTCATTAGGCTGGTTAATTGCATTGTTTAATCCGTCATAAAATCTCTGCCTTGAAACAGTAATCTCAAGACCATCAAAATAATCTATTGCCCCAATAATAATAACTAAAATCAGCATGGCCATAACTGCACCTATTAACATTCTGAACGGAGCAAAGGCCTGTGCTTTTGAATCCATTTTAGCCAACGCCTACTGCAAGAAATAAGTTTGAAACAATCATGCTTATAACAAACATTGTTATTGCAATTGGGAGATACTGAGCAATATTCATCTTTACTAAAAGATCATTGTCTTCCTCGATTTTTGTTGTGAAGTAAGTCATTATTGCAACTAATTCAATAATGTAAATTGCAACAATAAGGATGAATTGTGTCGGAGAAGCAATTCCTGCAATCGCTTCGGGAGAAATAAAACCTGAAACACTGAAACTCGAAAAACTATCCCCAACACCAGAACTTGTATTTGATGCACTGTCCAATACACTTGAAGATGCAAGGGAAGAAATTGTTACTATTACAATCCTCTGAAGTGAGGTTGTTATTCCTAAAACTATCGGCGCAATGAACAGAGTCATTGTTTTCATTGTGCCTGTAACATCACTAACAAGAATTTTTAAAGTATTATTTACTTTTTCGGAGTTCTGCAACTGTATTGAAAGTGAAATCATTGTTCGGGCAGCAACATTGACACCCAGCTGCACTGAATCAATAAGCATTTTCATTGAACTTTTTATCATTGTTGACGGAATATTCGCAACACTTCCGTGTGTTTTATCAAAGACCGCCTGTTCAAGCGGCATTCCCAAAAGTTTAATGTTATCAAGAGTTTTTGCAAAAACAACACGGGAAATTTTTAAGTCCGGTAAAAATTCCTGCACATGTTTCATTGCATCCTCAATTGGCTTGTTTTCGCCCATTCTTGAAGCAATAACATATAATGAGTCTTTGAATTCGGTTTCCAATTCCTGAACCTCTAATTGCACTTTTCTTTTTGCCTTGTTGGCAAGGAAAAATAAAATGTAAAGTGCTAATGAAAATGAAATCAAAAAACCAAATACAAGTTTGTAAGGAGAAACATCATTTTCACCCTTTGAAAAGAAAAGTTGTTCTTCACTTTTTACTTCCTGAGTTACTGCTATAATTGCAAGTTCTAATTCCTCATCGTCATCTATACGCGGAAGACGTTTTGATAATTGTTCATTAAAACGCTTGCCTGTATGTGTCGGATAATCTGTCGCAAAATAATCAGGATCTCTTGCAGCTGAAACCAAAACTTCCTCTTTTGTCCTGTCAGGCGCAATAATCTGATCATTTAATTCAATATCAATTCCGTCTATTGCATTAAGAATTTTTGGGGGAAACCCCTGTGTTGAAAGAACAGAGGTGAAAACAAGACCAAAAACAAGAACAAGAATCGCAAGGAATCTCGCATCCACATTTGAACCACCCATTGGAATTTTCCATTTTGGAGGCAACCCCGGATAATCATCAGGAATTACCGGCGGAGAATAAGTTGGAGGTCTTGTCTGGAGCAAGCTGTAAGCAAAAACTATTGTTATCAGAGGAATCGCGATGTTGTAAATTGCGAAAAGAACCATTGGATTTGCTAATGGCGCTCCTGAAAAAGAACTTCCCACAGGAAGAATAATTATAAGGAGCAATGGCAATAGAACTCCGATGTAAAAGAGCATTGTACTTGGCTGAGACAGATCACGGGCATATAACTCCATCTTATTTCGAATAGATTCCAGCATTTCACTCATTGTTTGATCAAGCAAAGCATATCTTTTTGCTTCAGTGTTTTCAATAACAGAAGCACGAATCCTCATCAGAGCTCTTTTGAATTCCTCACTATACTTTCCCCAACGATAGGCAAGAGTATCAAGGCCTTCACTAAGAGAATTATAAACTCCGATTTGGGTACTCCAAATAAGATTTTTAAAATCTTTTGCAATTTTTCCTTTACCATGAGAAGCAGCAAACTCAATCGCCTTTTCAAGGTTAGGCACAAGTTTGATTGACATTATCATGTAACCCATTATTTCAGGCACATAAGTGAGAGATTTTGTTTGTTCTTTTTTAGCGGCACTAACCGGATAAGACTGGAAATAATAAATGATTCCCATTGCAGCAATCAAAAAAGGAAAAAACGAATACACCAAAGCAGTTGTAGCATCATTTGTGAATAACGCAAGCAGCTCCTGTAAAGGAGAAACATATAAAATTATTCCTGCTGCAAAAGCAAGAAAAAAAGAAATAAGTGTTACAATTTTTGATGCAGCAGTAAAATCCTGCGGAGTTAGTTTCCAGTCCAGATATTCGATAGCAGATTGGTTTTCTTTATTGAACACACCACCCTTTCCCATTCCGGGAGACATTCTTGCGAGTTTTTTGCAAAACCTTACAAACGGATGCTCGATTTCCTTGACAAGTTTTCGCTCACCGCTTTCAAAATCCCTTCCTGAAACAGTTATTTTTCCGTACAGTTCACCGATTGATGATTTTCGTTTAATTTTTTTGGGCATTCATTTACCTCTTTTTGATTTCAGACGTTTAAGCAGATACTTTTTTGTCCAGTTTTTCCACTCACCAAGAACTTCATTATAATCAACGCTTCCGAATTCTTCCAGCTGATCTTCTTTAAGCAGAATAAGTTTGTTGTTTGCTAAAACAGTGTTTTCTGCTTCAAGAAGTTCCGGCATTTTAAATTCATTTGCGATTTCAACAAGAAAACTTTTGGATTTTGCATTTGCTCTTATGCTTTTCCAGATTTTATCAAGAGATAATCCTGAAAGGTCGCTTACTTTTGAAAACAAGTCACTTTCTTTTAAATTATCTTCAACCAGTTCCAGTTCATCTTTTTTAGCATTGTAAGTCATTAAGTCCAAAAGACCGCCTTCATCAGAGGGGTCATCCTTCCAGTGTTTCTTTACCTCAGTTATTTGAACAACTCTCCTGTGTCTTTCAAGCGAACCCTTAAAACGGATTGGCCTTGCAACACAAACAACATCAGTTGCCTTGAAGGATGTTGTCGGAACCTCTAAGTCATTTACAATACGATCCCATACAGAGTATGCTGAATCTCCGTGGATTGTTCCCATTACAATGTTTCCTGCAGCACCAACACGCATTGCTTCATACAAAACTTTCGCTTCTTTACTCCTTACTTCTCCAACAACCAAAGCAGAATCTCCCAATCTTAATGCTGTTCTCAAAGCATCCTCAGGGGAAACCTCGTTGCTTGTTTCCTTACTTTCCCCAATAGGACTTCTTGTCTTTAATCTCTGAATATTAAAACCGACACTTTTCAAATACTCAACAGGCAATTCAAGCGTGTCTTCCTGCACAATAACTCTCGAGTTCTGCAGAATCTCAAGCATAAGTGAACCCATAAGGGAAGTTTTTCCTGATCCTCTCGAACCCGTAACAATCATTGTTGACTGGGAATCTATGAAAAAAGAAAGCAATCCGGCTCCAAGAGGACTAATATATTTTACATTAATGAACTGTGGCAAAGTCCATGGAGTTACCTTGTGAAGTCTGAACGCAAAAGCCGTTCCGTCAGGGGATAAAGGCCTGTTTATAGCTGCTATTCTGGTTTCCATTTCAGGAAGATCAAAGTCAAGAACAGGGTGAGCTTCATCAAAAGGCCTTCCTGACATTGCTCTTATCTTTGAAACAAAGGAATCAGCTTCATCCTGAGTGTAAATAATGTTTGTCTGACACTGTTCGAACTCAGAGTGAACAAGATAAATTAATTTGTTTCCGATTGGTGCATCGATGTAAATATCAGTGATTCTTCTATCAGTTAATAAAACTTCAAGGACACCGTAGCCTACAGTGTAACGCGCAACTATCTGGCTTAGCTCAATTATTTCATCGTTGGAAACTTCAATCCTTTCTTTTCTCGCAATATCTTTTATTGTTGACTGGTAAATTCTTTCAAAATATCTTCGGCTTTTCGCAAGGTCTGATAAGGAAGCCCTTCCGGGTTTGAATGCAGCTACAGTTTCTTTTGTTTTGCTCAAAAGAAAATATTTCTGAGGGGATAAAGAATATTCAGGGAGATTAATGAAATACATTTTTTCTGTTTTATTCGGATGCTTAAAAATCTGAACAGTTGCATCTTTTACAGAATATTCATCCAGCAATTCGAGTTTTTCTTCGTCTCCAAAAACAAGCCTTGAACCAATAAAACTTGGTTTTACCTGAGCTTCAAAAAAACTCCTGTAAAGATCTGTTGTTTCCGGAACATGCTCTAATTTTGAAAGCAATACTCTTGCTTTTCTTATTAGTTCTGTGTTTTCAAAATTTGCTTTTACATTCAGAAGTGTTTTCATATAAATCTGGCTTTTCTTTTCTTCCGGAACCGCACTTAATCTCACTTTCTCTTTTTTTATTTCCTGTAAAAGAATAATGTAGGAATTAATCGGATCATAAAGGATTTCATCATGGGCAATTTTTACAATTGCATTGTGTCTTTCGCCAAAATCTTTTTCTTCCTCAACCTTTGGGTCACCTAAATGGGAGTAACTCCAGATGCTTTCAACCTCAAACTTTTCATGTAAAGAAGAGATTTCGTTCAGCATTTTTGTCTGGATTTCATCATAAACTCTTTCGTAAACTTCAGCCAGAACAACAAGATCTGCTTCAACCTCTGAAAGAATTTTTAAAACTTGATAACGCGCATTTCTGTCATCAGAAATTGAAGGAATGTAATAAGAGTCACGCGCATCAATAATCAGATAGCGTTTTCCGCCCTCATCTTTGACAACGTACGGACTAAGCTTAAACTGGCCTGCTTTCATAATACTCCCCTATTTTCGACAATAAATAGAGTGTTGTTCTTATTATACTTTACTTGGGGTCAAAGAGAACCAATAAATTTCTGAACAGTAATTGTTTTGTATGGAAAAAATTTCACAAAAAGAATACTTAAAAATAGGAAAATTTCTTGCAGGAATAGCCGTACTTTTTTTGTTTTTTAATTTCCTTTTAGAATTAGTTCCACTTGAATGGTTTGAGTTTTTTTATGCATTTTTTACTCTGGAGTTTTTGAAATTAACTGGTTTTTCAGGAACAATAGAATTTCAGGAACCTGTTCTTGTTTATTTAGAAACTTTTTCTATACCGCTTGGGTTTAGTTATCTTTGTACTGGTTTGCTTGAACTGGCTTTGGTGTGGGCTGCAACTTTATCATCATTCGGAATTGAAATCAAAAAAAGAATTATTGGTTCGATAGTTGGAACAGTTGTTCTTGTTGGTTTTAATTTTTTCAGAATCCTTGCAAGTATTTTCATAATTTTCTGGTTTGGACTGGATGCGGGAAACTTTTCACACGACCTTCTATTCAGGGTTTTCTTGTTTGTAACCATCGCAGGATTTTACTTTGTGTGGTTTAAATTGAGTACTAAAACAAAATAAGTTAATATATTACTTCAATTCTACTAATACTAAACATTATATTAGAATAGATAGAATTAATCTTATACGGTTAAAGGGTTTAATCATGGGTTTGTCAGAGCAGATAGGGAGCATTTATACCGCAATGGAAGACAAGTTCTTTGGAGCTATGGATTTCCTGAGCGATAAGGGAATTCCTGTTTATTCAGTAATTGATCCTTTAGAGGAAAGAGGCATTCCTGCTTTCCCTATAGCAATTGCTGGTTTGCTTGCTGTTTTGTTTTTGGCTTATGGTTTCCTGTTCCTTTCAAGTTCAGGTTCAACTTTAATTCTGGACATTACCGACAACCAAGGCGCTACATTAAGCGGGGTTAGTATTACTTTTATTGATGCGGAAACCGAAAATGAAATTGAGGTTAGTTCGAATACATTTAGGGATAAACAATCAATAGCACTTTCGCGCGGCATTGGTTCGCGGCTTATTATTGAGGCTTCAAAAGATGGTTTTGAACCGGCTACAAGAAGGCTTACTATTAATTCTGAAGAAATGGATGTATCAATAAGGCTTCAGAGAATAGTTGTATTTGCTGAGGGAGCTCTAAGACTAACTGATGCTGAAACAAGCGATCTTATTGACGGAGCAAGAGTAACCGCAAGGCTTAGCGAGGCTGCTTCTATTGATTGCTTTGAGGGATCAAGAGGAATTTACACCTGCCCAGGGATTATTCTTGAGGATGGGGTTCAGTTAACGATTGATCATCCTAATTATGAACAGAAAATTTTTGAGACTGTTTTTGGTTCTGATTCAATTGATGAAATATCTTTAACACCAAAAGCAGGAGCTTCATCAGGACAAACAAACTTAATTGTAAGGGCTTTTGATTTTGACAGCCAGCAGAGGCTTGGGAACTTTACTCTCAGGATTTATGATGCTCAGGATAACGAATTAATTACTGAATTAACCGAAACTGACGGAGATGGAGAACAAATAACAAAAATTTCAAAAGGAACATCTATCAGGATTGTTGTAGAAAGGGAAGATTATTTAACTTATGATTCAAGCATTTTAGGAGAAGCAATTACTCTTAGGGATGACGAGTTTCCATGGGAAGTTTATCTCAAACCAGGGGCAAATGCTCTTACTGTTGGAATTCTTGATATTACAGGAAGGCCATTGACCTCTATTGATGTTTTCCTTTTCAATGAATTCGGAGAACTTTTAAACACAAGGGAAACAACCTTTGCAGGAGAAGTTAATTTTGAGGATCTTTCAAGCGAGGATCTTTACTTTGTCAGTGCATGGGATGAAAAGTATGTTCCTGCAAGACAAACTGTTTTGCTGAGTGAAGGAAACAGCATTAATCTTGTAATGGAAAGGGCAACCGCTGATAATTCAGGTTCGCTGGTTGTTTATACGGTGGATGCTGAAAGCAACGCCATCAATGATGCTACATTAAATTTTATGGAGGAAACAACTGAGTTTGGGTTTGTTCCTTTAGGTTTGCCTCCACAGAAAACTGATATAACAGGAAAGTTTTCAGTACTTGCTCCGCTGAATTCTACTTTATTTATTACTGCAACCAAAAGCGGTTTGGAAGGAAAAGAATCAGTAAAAATCCTTGACACTTTTGAGAACGAAGCATTCATAACACTAATAAAACCATTTTCACAGGTTGGCTTAACCGTTTTTGACAAAAACGGCCAGGAAATTGGCGCGGGTTTAGTTACAATAACCGCAGGAAATGACCTGCTGTTTGAAGGAGAGTACACCCGAGGAGGGATTGTTTTTGATCCGGAGGATAATAGTTATGTAACAGTTCAGGTTACTGATGAAACTGGAAATGTTTTCGATGAAGAAATCTTTGTTGAGGGTTTAGAAAATGTTAGTGTTTCTCCTAATGGAAAAACAGGAGTAGGAACAAATCCTGATGTTGAGTTTTTAGGAGTTTACACTATTGACGGAACAGAAGCACAGGGTTTAGCTAAAGGAGTTGATTATTTCTTAAAATTCAGGGTTGTTTATCCTGAGGGTGCAAATGAAAACGGTTTGCATGTAAGGCTTGGGGAGGATAATGTAAGGTTTGTTGATTCACAGGATGCAGGAATAATTGGTTATTCTGCTTCCGGAGGAAGAGTATTTTATGGAAGAAGTTATTCTCCGGAACCGAGTCCTGGTTTTGAAGCATTAGACTTTGATAATAAAGGAGAAGAAGGAAAATATAACAAATGGGCAGAGATTAAGTTTGAAAGTGGCGGAGAAAAAGTTGTTAAGGTCAGGGTAAAAGCAAAAGAAACCGCTTCTAATCCAGATACTTTATTGCAGTACAGGGCATGGGCAAAAATCAGCAACGCAAATTACAGAACTCCTGATGATCCTGAACTTGGATTAGATGAGTTTTCCTCGAATAAAACAAGTTTGTATGCTGAAACCAAAAAAGACAGGATTAAGATTTTAGAACAGACTGCTTCATGCAAAAACGAATTGTGTGCTTCTTACCAGTTTGTGAGAAATGATGGTTCTGAATTTGGAATTGAAAATTTTACAGCAGTATTAGGAAACATTTATGCACTGGAAATTAATCTTGCACCTGATCTTGCTTCAGAAATAACAGTAAAAGGATCAACCAAAAGACAGAAACCAAAAATCGGGTTCCAGGGATTTGGAATTAATGATTATGCAAATTTCCCTGACAGCAACAGCACTGACACAAGCATTCAGGTTGATAATGTTTCTGCTCTGCAGGGAGAAACCACAAGTGTGAGGCTTTTCTTCAAACCATACAAAACAGAAAACTCATCAATAACCCTCCAGATTATTTCCGGAGAAACTGTAATCAACGAACAGTTTTATTTTGAGATTTATGAAGAAAGAAATTTAGTTTTGAAAACAATTCCTGGCAATGTTGTTCTTGGAGAAGACTTTGTTATTATTCTTGAGGATGAATCAGGAAGTGCAATAGAGGAAGCAGAAATAATTCTGAGAAATACTTCCAAAGAACATTTAGAAACAATTAAAGGAAATGGTTCTGCAAACAATGGAGGCAACGGAAGATACTCTGTAAAAAATTCTTTTGATGCCGGCACTTTACTTTTTGAGGTTAATGTTCCAAGGTTTAAATCTCTAAAAGGAGCAATCGAAATAACCAAGGACGGAGTTATTCAGTTTAATGAAGATGAATCATTCATGGTTATCAGAAAAGGCCAGACCTCGGGTGAACAGTTCATTGAAATTCAAAATAGTTCAAAGCAAGGAGTTGAACAATTAAGCTTTGAGGTTATTCCTATTGGTGCACTTCCGCAAGGAATGGAAATACAGGTAACTCCAATTTCTATTTTAGGCCCTAACTCTACCCAAAGGATAGTGGTGGTTGCTGAGTATACCGGAGATAAGGAAAATGCATACGGAGAAGCAAGGATTATTGCAAGGGGAAGAACACAAACCGGGTTTAGTGTTTCAGCAGAAACAAAAGTCAATGTTGAATTCAATCCGGTTATTGATCTTAGTTGTATTGAGTTCAGCAAAAACAAATTAGCTGTTTATGTTGCTTCAGGATTAGAGGACAGAGGATATTATGACAGCACTTATGGAACGCTTCCTCCTCAACAGTCAACCAATTATTATACTTACAATAATTTCTCAACATCAACAAGCACAAGCTTTACTGCAAAACTTGCAAACAAACCTGAATGTCAGGGCCTTGACCTTGAACTGGTTCCGGAAATTATTTCAAGC
This sequence comes from Candidatus Iainarchaeum sp., assembly GCA_002687735.1. Taxonomy (GTDB): domain Archaea; phylum Iainarchaeota; class Iainarchaeia; order Iainarchaeales; family Iainarchaeaceae; genus UBA493. The sequence continues at coordinate 15,218 of NZBD01000003.1, forward strand.
GGAAAAAAGAACGAAGGAATAGAAGTTGATGCAGAAACAATTAATTTAGCGCCGGAACTAACAAGCACTGAAAGAAGAAAAGATATAGATGAGATTACGGTTACCATTACAAACAAGATTCTGAGAAATTACCCCGGAAAAGAAAAGTTCGGGTTTGACTTAGTGTTTAAGACTGATGGTTTTGAGAAGAGCATTCCTTTAGATGTTTACATCTGGAACCCAAGGTATGCACTACAAGTAACGAGGAACATAGAATTATTTTTAGGCCCCGATAATCAGGGAAGGTTATCAGCTCAAGTGCCTTTGTTTGTGAGAAATGTCGGAGAAGCAGACATTGAGGATGTTAGGTTTAGTGTAAGAGACACAAAGGGAAGAGGAAATGTTGATATCAGAGTTGTTCCTGACTTCCCGATACAGTTCCTGCAAAAAGGCCAGGCAGTTCTTCCACCAAAAACATTAGTGGCACAGGTAACAAGGAATGCAAAAACCACTTTGGTTGAGGTTAAGGAACTTGATATTAGAGG
>NZBD01000004.1 GCA_002687735.1 Candidatus Iainarchaeum sp.
TTTCCTCAAGCTCTAGTTTCTTTGCCGGAATCAGTGGAGTTTCGGAATGAGGGCCTTGATTTAACACAAGAACATACTTTTACTGAACCTCAAACCCAAGCTTATGTAACAATGAATACTCTTAAAGGAGATGAATTAACTGTTTCATTAAGCGCTTCTTTTGAAGGGCCTGTTTTAGTCAGCTTAACTGCTTTTGAATTATCCAATAGTTCAAGTGCTTCTCAGATTTACTTTACAGAGGATTCATTTTCAATTGCTTCTCTGGAAAACGAGTTCTTTGTAAGAGCCTCAACAGAATACACCCAAAGAGAAACACTTGAACAGGCAAAAACAATTTTGGAAGAAAATAATGGTGCATCCACTATTCAGGTTTCTCCTTTAAACACAAGCATGAGCGTTTACTTTTCCGATTCAAACAGTTTTTTTGCTGAGGATTTGAACTTCCTTTTGAGTTCTTTTGAGGGCGTTGTTTCAAATAACATTGCTCCGGATAATAGTTTGGTAATAGTTGTTTTTGATCCTGAAACAGATTTTGATTTTTTAAAAACTTCTTTAGAGGAAGAGCTTAACTCATTTGGTTTTGATGTTGAAAGAATTGAAGAACCAGTTGTTTCACTACAGGGAACAATCCAAGCAGAATCAAAAGAAGCATTATTGGAAAGCATTGAACAAACCAATATAATTATTGAACCTTTACAAAAAGCAACAATTGAAGCTGACTCAATTTTCATTCCTGATGCAAATACTTCATTTCCATTAAGCGCTGGTTCTTTTGAAGCATTTGTAAACCTTGAAAGGTCTCAAGGGGATCAAGTTAATCTAAGCCTTGTTATTTTTGCTTCTGAAAGAAACGGAATAACCGATATTCAGGCTCAGGAAGTAATCGAAGAACTAACAACAGATAATTAATTCACAATTTAGTTTTGTTAACCAACAGTTAATTCAACATATCCAATACCACTTGTTGCTCCAATAGCAGTTGTATCAACAACAATAGGGGTTGCTAAATCAGAGAAATATTCGTTTATTTCAGCATTTCCCACTATCCCTGCAACTACTGAAGTAAGGTTATCGCTTTCATCATATAATTCGAAAGTTGCAGCGTATATTGGGGTTACCTCTGCAATATCAACAATAGACACTAATCTTAATTTGACTTTTTGCCCCGCTAGTGCTCCAGCCCCATCTAAATTTCTCAAATACATTCCTTCGTTTAATCTTACTTGAGAAGTATCAAATGTAATTGATCGGTTTCCTGTTAATTGTAAATCAGTTACTTTATGCAGTGTTCCAAATAATGGAGCATAACTCCCAATAACATCCTGTGCCGGAACTCCTGTGGTGGAAGAACCTAATCTAGCTTCATATGCAAAGTCTCCTGTGTGATCAATTTTACCAACTAAATCTTTTGTATCAGAACTTCGATCAAACCTTGCATCAAAATCTAATCCAATAACTTCTTTTACTGTTACAGTTCCACTTGGAAATGGCATTTGCAGGTTAAGCAATAGTGGTAAATCGGCATTAGTTAAAGCATTTACATCATCAACTCCATTCAGTGCTGCTATAATTTCAGATTGCCCAATTCTTGAAGTCATGGGTAGTGAAAATATTTTTGAATCTGCTGATCCTATTTGAGCATTTTCTTGATAAACTGCTATTTCAACATTTTCTCTTCTTTCTGGTAAAGTAAGTTTTACTCCTTCTCCGCTGTTAACTATTTCTGCTTTTGCACCACTATTCGTGTAACCACTTGTTAACGTAGTGGAATCTACCGAATAATCTCCAAGTTTCCATGTAGGAGTTCCGGGATATCTAACTGCTGAATTTTCGAAACTATAAGTATAAGTTGCTGGCGGATTAACTCCTCCGTTTTCAGTATTAACTTTGGTCAAAAAAACTTGGGGATCCTCTACTAATGGAGCAAACCCAACTCTAAAAATTCCTGTGTAAATTGATTCTGGATGCCTAGTACTATTAAAATCAGAATCTTTTGGATGGTAATAAGTTAAGTAATCAAAATGTCCTGATTGACTTGGAATCGAGGTTCCATCAAAATGAAACCAGTGGTTATTTTGTATAACTCCTCCTTGATTTTCCATAAACACTTGGCGGTCCAATAAAAACCATAGGCTATTATTTGTGGAGTTATATTTAGCAACATAGTAAGCAGGTCTAATCAGATCATCGTCATATAACGGAATTGATTTTGGAATCGCAATTGGTAAATCAGGATCAAACACTTGGTTATTTGAGAGCAATAACTTTCCATAAGTGTCATCAATAACGTCGCCTTGAGTGTTAAACAATAGTAATCCAAGAAAATCATATTTTCTTATTTCAACTGCCATGTCAACAGCAACAGTAATTTCATTGGAAACAGGGTCAATGTTTGTAATTCTATAATTAACTCCATTAACTGTGAAATCACCCCCATTAAGATTAGAGAAATATTCTATTTGTCCGGTTTGGACAGTTATATCAACATATGTTGTTGGAGTTTCAAAAATTTCTATCTTCCATAGTCTGTTATTAACATAATCAAAGTTTCCAATTACCATTTCTACATCAAATTCTCCGGTTTGTCCTTGAGATCCAAAATCTACTCCTGTCCAAATTGTTGAATCAAAATCAAATGTATTGTTTGTTTGCAAATTATCAAGTTTAATATAAAATGGAATTTGTTTTAAAGAATCATCATCAGCCCTGAATTCTATCCCGCCATGTGCTGAACTATCTAAACCATTAACTTGTTGTCCAATCTCTACAATTGTTTTTTCTTCGTCGTCTTCAAAACCTAAAAATTCTACATTCACAAAATCTTTTCCTGGTGTTCCATTAGGAACTGTTTCTAAAAAATTAGCTGGTCGTTGATATATTCCAGGGTTTCCTTCAAAATCCGGATTTAATATTTGTCCTGCTCTTGTTGGAGATAGAGGCCCAAGATCAAGTTGTCCTCCATCAGGGTCATCCCAAATTTCTGCAGAATTAGAAATTTTGTAATAGTAAAGTGAGTTTGGATCGCTTGTTCCTGTTGTGATTGTAGCGATGTATGGTTTTGATCCTGTGTGTGAAGAGTCATATGGGTAAATTCTATAATCGTATAACTCTAGTAAGTCACCGTTACTACTTATTGTTGTTTCTGTTGATGTTGTTTCGGCTGAGTTTATGCATAAATCAATGTTGGAACCATTGTGTGATGTTAAAGTTATTTCTGTTAATCCGCTGTTACTTGTTGCAAAATTGTTTCCGGTATCTAAACCTATTGTTTCTCCGTTTATTGTTTCTCCGGTTTCGGTTTCATTATAAATAAGGTCAATTGTTGCTGTGCTTTCTCCGATGTCTGTAAATTGTAACCTTAATCCGCTGGATGTCCACACATTATCCCCTACTGTAAGTGAGTTGAATTGTTCGCAACTTAAAGTTTGGATTGTTTCGTAACTAACTTCGAGTGTTGGGTTATTAGAGGTGCTTTCTGTTGTTGTGAGATTTGCAAACATCCATAGGGTTTCCCCGCCTTGGTACATATTTCTAACTGTTAGGCCGATTGGGAAATAATCTTGGTTTAGTAGTCCCTGTAGATCTTGTTCTCCTTCTAATCCGAGGTCGAATATTTGTTCTCCTTGTTGGACGAGAGTGACGTTTTCTTGGTAGCAGTCGTTGATAAATGCAGTGCGTTCTGGGTTAACTCTATGGCATCCTGCCATGTCGTTCCAAAGTGTGCGAATTTCTTCACTGGTTGAACTTTGTTGAGATCTTTCAGATAGTTTTAATAAGGTTATTTCGGGGTTCTCTTGTGAGTTTTCAACATATAGGTTTAGTTTTACGTCGGTTATTTGTGCGTTGTTTGGTATTATAGTTGTGTCGAAATCGTAGAATGATCTGTGTTCAGTAAGATGGAGTGCTTGTAAATCTCCTGGTGTAAATTCCTCCGCGCCTGCAGGTCTTCCTCGCATTTTCATTCCTATGGCTGCGAATGTTTCTTGGTCAAGTTTTTCCCATGGGTCGGCAAATATTGTGATACCCATATTGTTTTGTACTGTGTATGGGGAGTAGCTGAAACCATCATAAATTGGTTCGAGGATTACAGCTTCAGATGTTATGGTTTCAATGTTTACTGGCTCTCCAGCTTCACAATCTGCAGGACAGTTTGTTGGGTTTTCTCCGGCTTCGCAAATATTATTGTTGTTGCAAGTGATTGTTTCTGTTGCAACAGTGCTGCAATCTAATCTATCAAGAACATCGTTGAAAGTCTGAGCCATCATATCCAATTCTGGAGGACTTTCTTGATATGTAGGATCTAAAAAATTAGCCACTAAAATAAATTCACTATTACAGACGAGGAAAAGTTGATATCCTTTAAGGCCATCTACTGTTATTAATGTGCCATTAGAAACCTCAACAAATTCAAGTTCAGTACCGAATCCATGAGTTTCCAAATAATCCATAAGATAAACAATGTCTCCAGCACCTCCTTGTTCAAAATAATAAAAATTTATAACGCTGTCCGTCAAACCAAGGAGGTAATTTTCATAAGGCGATGAACTAAGAGCGGAATCTACACCCATGAAATATAATCCAATAAAAGTACTCCCATCCCATACATAACCATGATCGTACATAGTATTTTCAACAATTTCAAATGCTGCACTTCCTACAGCAGAAGCACAATCGGGAGTACAAGCAGCATCGGGATTATAAGAACAAAATCCATAACCACAAGTGTCTGTTTGTGGAATTGAATCAGTATCTTTTTGACCTTGATCTTCAATTTCTATGTTTGCGGTTGCTGAAGGACTTAAAGGACCTCCAACTAAAATTGTATGGGATCCTGGATCGCTATTAAGTTCATTAACTTCTGATTCTGAAAGAACTACACTACATTCCCATAAATCAGGAGATATTTCCTCACAATTAGAATCGCGATTAATAGTAACATTAATAGGTTCGGAATAAATTGTTACATTAAAAGTTTGGGAAGGATTACCACTTATTACCAAAATAACTTCTCCAGTTTCGGGATTATAAGAACCAGCATCTAGTTGCCAAACAGCACCAGGAGGATTCTGAATTCCACTAAAAGCAGCCAATGGTAAACTGCTTCCGCTTCCTAAACTGTCTTCTGCTCTTCTTTGTTCTATGAGTTCTGTTATGCTTGTTATTCCTGTTTGGGGGTTTTCGGAGGCACTGTCAATGACTCCTAGGGTTAGTGTTATTACTATTGTAGCTACAAGAACTCCTCCGCCTATTAGAAGAAGATACTCTACTCCACCCTGACCTTTTTGCATAAAAATAGAACACTTTTCTAGATTATAATTATAGCTGTGAGTGTGAATTTTCTATTTTTTCAATTGGTCTATAGCCGCAGCTATATCACCATCAGCTTCTTCCAAAGCGGTTTTAGCTTCTTCCTCAGAAACGCTTGCTTGTTCAGCAACCATTTTTACATCAGCCTCAGGAACTCCGCCAGATTCCTCTTTAGCTTCACCCATAACCGTGTAGGTTTTCTGTCCCTGCATGTCAATAGCTGAAACTTGAGGATTATCAATCACAAGTTTTCCATTTTCTAGTTCAAATATTACTCTCTTAGCATCAATTTCTTCACTCTTAATGCCTAGTTGCTTCATCATCATTTTCATTTTTTTCGGGTCCATTCCGCCCATTCCAGGAAACATATTATCACCAAACAGATCTACTTTGAAAGCTTTTTTTAAGGTAACCTTAAGCGTGAATCTTATTCTAACAACATTTATTAACTTTCAAGCGTTTCTCTTCTTATGGCAAGCAATATTATAAGTTCTATAAGGGTTTTTGATGAGCAGTTTGAGGTTGCTAAGGATGAACGCTATGATGCGTTAGAAAAATACTTTATTCGTGGCGGGGTTATTTCTGCGGTTAAATCAGGAAAATCTTGGCCAAAATTGGTGTATCCTTCTCCTATGAGGATTGATGTTCAGATAAAAGAACTTGAGGAACTAAAAGAGGTTTATTCAAAAAAAGTAAATACTTGGAAAGAAAAACTTTCACAGGCTAAGTCCTATCATCAAAGACATCAAGTAAAAAAGTTTGCAGAGCCTTTGTACTGGAAGCATGTTGCAAAAACCTTAACAGACCCTGATTATAAAGAAGACACAAAAAATGTTTCTCTGCCAGTTCATCTTGTGGCTGATCCAAAATGGAAGCCAATGGTGAAAATGTTTGTAAAGGACTTAGAGTACAGAAAAAATCTTGTTGAAACTGTACAAAACAGCGTTGTTTACAAGGAAGATAAAAAAGTCGGAAAGTATGCCGATGTTTTACAGGATTTCAGAAGTGAAATTTCAACCACAAAAATAGATGATTTAAGCAAAAAAGTTTCCAAACTTGATGTTGAAATAAAATCTTTACAATTGATAAAAAAGTGGTCTAAAGAATAGATTTAAATTCAACTTTAACCTTTTTCTTGCAAATGTTTGAATCAATAAAATCAGGCTGGAAATTAACCAAAATTTCTTTCAGTATGTTAATGGAAGAAAAAAAGCTAATGGTTTTTCCGTTTCTTTCAGCAATTTTTTCTATTTTGCTTTTGATTGGTTTCTTTGCTCCTTTATCGATTTTAAAAGTTCTTGATTTTGGTGCTGGAGCTCTTGAAGGAACTTCTGCAGTGCTTTTTTTCTTTGTTTTATTTGTGTATTACCTAGGAACATCATTTTTAGCAATTTTTTTCAATGTAGCTTTGGTTTACGCAGTAAAAGCCAGAATAGAAGGAGATGGCGCTTCAATAGGTCAAGCAATTAGTTTTGCTATGTCCAGAGCAGGAACTATTTTGCCTTGGGCAATTATTTCTGCGATAGTAGGATTAATTCTGAATGCGATTGAAAATTCTGCCAGAAAAGCTAAGGGCGGAGGTGCAATTGTTTTAATGATTATAAAAGGAATTATTGGTTTGGCTTGGGTGATTTTAACTTTTTTTATTATTCCGGTTATAGTTTACCAAAATTTAGGAGTAATAGATACAATAAAAAAATCAGGAGAAATCATGAAGAAAAAGTGGGGAGAAGTTTTGTTTTTAAATTTCGGAACAGGGTTATTTTTCTTTGTGCTTTTCTTAGCGTGGATTATTATAAGTGCAATAGCAGTTTTCTCAACAATCTCAATTAACCTCTGGTTAGGGGTAATTGTTGGAGTGTTTTTCTTTTTTGGTTTCCTGATAATTGCTCTTATTCAATCAGCCATAAACCAAATCTTCAGAACACTGATTTATTTGTATGCTGAAAAAGGAGTAATGCCCCCTGGTTTTTCAGAAGCAGAAGTTCAAAACCTGTTCAGGAAATGAACAATTTTACTTCTCTCACACCGGCAAGCAACCCCTTCCAGTTCTTTATATACTTTCAGACCTCATTTTATTTCAGAGGTGATTCAATGTATACGTTTAGATTAGTAAGGTTTGTAGAAACAAGGAAAGCGAGTATGAGTCCTAGGCAAAAAATCTGGAAAACAGCTTAGGAGTTGGTATAATGAACGAAAAAAAAGCACCAGTAGCAAAATTCAGCGTTGGAACTGTAACCGTTTCGGTTTGGGAGAATGATGCAAAAGAGGGACGGCAGTTTAAGAGCGTTTCTATACAGAAAAATTACAAAATCGGAGAACAATGGAAATCCACCAATTCAATGAACATAAATGAGATTCCAAAAGCAATTTTAGCCCTGCAAAAAGCATACGAACACATTGCTCTGAAGGATGAAATGATTTTGACAACACAAACAACATAGTTATATATGTTTAATCATGTATAACCTTAATATGGTTCAGAAACAAAAACGTTTAGTTGGAAAGATGGCAGGTGTAAAATTGGCTTCACTTGAATATAAAAAAATACAAGAATTTGTTGATAAGGGTGCTTTTCTAAATGTTTCCGATTTTATTAGGGAAGCAGTTAGGGATAAGCTTGAGGAAACAAGAGTAGTTCAGCTTCGAGAGGTTGATTATAAAACAGCTAAAAGAGATGTGATTGAGTATTATAAAAAGCACAAGGAATCCTATCCCTCTGATGCCGCGCTTGATTTGGGTTTGGATTTAGAAATGGTTTATAAGATTGTAAAGGAATTGGTTAATGAAAAGAGGGCTGAGTTTATTGAATGAGATTTATTTTGATGAAGGAGCAGGAATTAAAGGGGATAAGATTGTTTGCACTGCAAGAAAAATTTCCAAACCAATTGTTTTACCTTCTACTGGAAGACATAAAATTCAGCGAATTACTTTGTGGGAGAATGCATTTGCAGTAATTGATAAGAAAATAAGATTTTTTCCCGATAAATAATTTTTTCTTATGGAAATAACTGAATTAGTAAAACACCATAATGGTTTTGATTCATTCAACCCAATGCAAAAAAAAGCCATTGATGCAGGTGCTTTGGAAAAGAGTGTTGTGGTTAGTTCTCCAACAGCTTCAGGAAAAACAGTTGTTGCTGAGTTAGCTTCATTAAATTCAATTTTAAAAAACAAAAAAAAGGTTGTTTATACTTGTCCATTAAGAGCATTAGCTTCTGAGCATTCTGCTGATTTTAAATCAAAGTATTCTAAAGAATTAGGAATTAAAACTGTTTTAAGTACTGGTGATTTTGATTCTGCCGGAAAATATCTTTCTCAAAAGGACATTATTTTCACTACTTATGAAAAACTAAATTCGCTTCTGAATCACAGGGCTGATTGGTTATCCGAGATTGGGCTTCTTGTGGTAGATGAGATTCATTCTATTGGTTCGGATAGAGGTGCCACTTTAGAAATGCTTATTACAAAGCTTCGTTTTTTGAATAAAAATATTCAGGTTTTAGGGTTAAGTGCAACGATTCCTAATGCAAAAGATCTGGCTTCTTGGCTTGATTCTGAATTAGTTGAAAGTGATTACAGGCCTGTTGAATTAAGAGAAGGGATTTTTTTAGAGGATTCAATTGATTTTGGAGAAACTTCTCAGGAGGTTACTCTGAGTGGTGATCCAACTATTTCTATTTGTCTTGATGCTTTGGATAAAGGAAAACAGGCTTTGGTTTTTGCTAATACAAGAAGAAGCAGTGAAGCAACTGCAAAAAGACTTGCAAATATAACTGAAAAAGTTTTAAGTGAAAAAGAAAAGCAAATTCTCAATGATTCTGCTGAAAAAGTTTTAAGTGTTCTGGAACAGCCAACAGTACAATGCAGAACAATTGCTGAATTAATAAAAAAAGGCACATGTTTTCACAATGCTGGTTTGCTTCAGAAGCAGAGAGAAATTGTTGAGGATTTGTTCAAACGTAATTATCTGAAGTTTATTTCATCAACACCAACACTTGCAGCAGGAGTAAACATGCCTGCTTACAGGGTTATCCTCCAAACGCCGTACAGGTACACTGGTTTTGGAATGGGTAGAATTCCTGTTTCTGAGTGGAAACAAATGGCTGGAAGAGCAGGAAGGCCTAAATATGATTCTGAGGGTCAGGCTATTATTCTTGCCAAAACCGAATTTGAGAAGGATGATTATTTTGATTATTTTATTAATGGCGAAATAGAAAACATGGATTCAAAATTAGCTTCAGAAATAACTCTGAGGTTCCATTTATTAGCGGTTATTTCCACTGGTTTTGTTTTTGATTTGGAATCAGCTGAAAAGTTTTTTTCTGCAACTTTTTATGCGAACCAAACAGGAAACCTTTCTTCTTTATTCAACAAAATAACCGGAATTGTAAAGGAATTGGAAGAAATGGGTTTTGTGGATGCTGATGAAAACAGGATTGATGCAACTCCTTTAGGAAAAAGAGTTACTGAGCTTTATTTGGATCCAATGTCCGCATTTTCAATAATAGAATCCTTAAAACAGAACAAATTCAATGATCTTGCTTATTTATTCACAATTGCAAACACATCCGAATTTACTCCTCTGGTTTCTGCTCCTAATGCTAAAGAAGCCGAACTCTGGGAACAATTACAGGAATCGAAAGAGCTTCTGCCCGTTAATGTTGATGCGGAAATGTTCAGTGATAATAATATTCTCAGCAAACTCTGGACAAGTTTTTTATTAAAAGATTGGGTTGAGGAAGTTAAGGAACAGGAATTAGTTGATTCTTTTAAAGTACAGCCCGGAATCCTGCGTGCAAAACTCCAAAATGCTGACTGGCTTGCTTATTCTGCTTTAGAACTTGCAAAAATAATTGGTTTACAGGAACATTTTATGCATTTAAATAAAATGCGAAAGCGCCTCAAGAACGGTATAAAAGAGGAGCTTGTAATCCTTTGTGAATTGAGAGGAATTGGAAGAGTTAGAGCAAGAAGATTGTTCAATTCCGGGATAAAAAGTATTAAAGATGTGAAAAAAATCGATGTTAAAGATTTGGAAAAAATCCTAAGCCCAAAAATAGCGATTAGTGTAAAGCAACAACTGAATTTGAAAAAATGATTAAGTTGCTAATTCTTTCTCAATTAAACCTTTGATTTTCTCAGCATCAAAACCAAGTTTAATCAATCTTGTCTGGCCTTTGATTCCTTTTCCTGAATTAGTGCTAACAATCAAACCATACATTTCTAATTCAGAAATATACTGCCTATACCATCTGGCTGAAACAGTGGTTTCCTTGAATTTTTTTGAAAGTCTGCAGTATTCATCATAAATTTCTCCGGAAAAGAGAACTCCAACCTCTATTGCTCCTGTTATTTTGTGCATTGGTTTTTTTTCAACTGAAAGGGAAGAAATTGCATACAAAACCAATTGTTGTTGTTCCGGCAGAGTAGAAATCATGTTGAAAATAAGTTCCTCTTCTACTTTCTTTTTTGCTTTTTTAACTTCGAGATCAGTTACTTTCCGAAGACCTTTTTTGTCAGAAATTTCCCCGGCATGAAGCAGAAGCATTACTGCGGTTCTTGCATCTCCTGATTCCTGTGCAGCAATTGCAGCAGCAAGATGAATTGCTGACCCTTCCACAGAATCAGGTTTGAATGCTATTTCTGTTCTTTGTTCAAGTATTTCTGAAAGTTCCTGTGCATTATAAGGAGGAAAAATCATTTCGTGCTGGCATAAACTGCTTTTTGTTCTTGGGTCTAATCTGTCTTTAAACATCAAATTATTCGAAATCCCGATTATTGAAATGCTTCCTTTATCTAATTCATCATTGCATCTTGTTAAACCATAAACAAGTTCATCCAAATCCTTTACTTTATCAATTTCATCCAAAACAAGAACAAGATGTTTTTCTTTTCTGGCATAATCAAGCAATTTTTCATAAACAAACGCAGCTGAAAATCCAAGGAAATTTTCTTCAGGATAAAATTCTTTTACAATTTTCACAAGAATCCTGTATTTTGAGTTATGGTTTCTGCAATTAACATAATTTCCTTCCACCGGAAGGTTTTTTTGAGAAGCAAATTCTAACAATTGTTCCATCACGTGCTTAGTAACCGAGGTTTTGCCTGTGCCGGTTTTACCATAAATAAAAAGATTATCAGCTTTTTGGCCTTTTAATGTTTTAGAAACAAGGTTTGAAATATCCTCGATATAAGTTTCCCTGAAAGGAAGGACTTTTGGAGTATAATGCGGGGTTATCATGTTTCTATCCAGAAAAATAGTTTCTTTTGCAAACTCTTTTTCAAAAATGTTTTGTGTCTGCAGCAATAAATCAACCCCCAACTGAGTAAGAGGTAAGTGGTTAAAAAATCTGGTAGTTGTGGAAGTTAACTTCTTCCGGTATTAGTATTCGAAATTCAAATTTTTTTTATGTATAACTCCGGCGCTCCGGAGGCGAGCGTCCACCTTCGGTAGGACATCCGCGGATCCAACTGCAGTTGGGGGCGTCCGTTTCGCTTGGGCTCAACAGGACTGCCGGTCTGAGCCTATTATTTTCTTATTTCTTGCAGAGTTATGTACAGGAAATCAGCAAAAGGATTTTTAAGATGGTCTAGGCCAATTATTGTAAAACAAACAGTTCTTGTTTATGAAGGGGTGATTTAATAATGGCTTTTTTGGAGAAGCTTGTCGGTAAGGACGAGGAAATTAATATAGAGGATTTCCTTAACAATCTTGATGCGGATGATGAAGATCCGTACGAAAACGCAGATGCGTTTGTAAAACCTATTTCTCTGCAAACAGAGGAAGACAGAGATATGGTTGTAGATGAAGCAAAGAAAGGCAACATTGTTCTATTGAATATTGGTGATCTTTCAAAGAGAAACGCAATAAAACTAAAGGATTTGGTTGGAGGAATAAAGCAAAATATTGATGGAATAGACGGCGATATGGCCAGAATTTCCTCAGACAGAATTTTAGTTACTCCAAGCAGAGTTAAAATAATAAAAAGACGAGACGCACAGTGAAACAATGTTTATCGAGAAACCAGCATTCCCTGTTTCAGTTGATTTGAGTGAAGCAGGGGAAAAGGTTTCAAACCTACTTAAAAGAAGACACTGGATAGCATTTACTTTTTCCTCAACTATTTTAGTTTATGTTCCGTACTATTTCTATTCTTATGATATTGTTGAGGAAACTGAAAAGAAAACAAATCATGTTTCAAGCGGTTCAAAAGCATTTAATGCATTTAATAAAGAATTTGACGCCGAGGTAGCAGACCTTGCTTCTTTGGAAGATGTTTCAAGAAGCAATGAGGTTAGTGAAGAAGATGCCCCAAGGGTTTTATCCCCTAAAATTAATGAATCAGAAGCAAAGGATATTATTCTTGTAAAGACAGCTTCTTTGGCAGGAACTTCTAAAAAAAATGTTATGATTTCTGGCTTGGAATTGCTTTATGTGCCTTTTTGGATTGTAAAAGCAAATGTAAAGCTTGGAGTGGATGAAAAACATGAACTGGGTTTACGTATTAATGCAACCACGGGAAATATTGTAAATGAGGCTTCTGTTCCTTTTAAGGAAAAAGGTTTTTCAGAACTAACCTCAGAAGCTTTGGACGATCTCTCTAAACCTTCAGAATGGATCAATTATTCTGTTGAACTTGCGTCAAAATTATCAAAAGGATTCAAAGGAAAATCAGATAATTCTTTGAACCTATCAAATCCAGATGTGAAAATTCTTGTTTTAGCAATAATTGCCATTATTGTAATAATCTGGGTTGCTTATTTGTAAATTTTCTTTTAATTTATATTCTATTGCAAAGCAATAGAATGGACGTCCTTCTTTCAGAAGGAGCGTACCCAACAGCCGCAACTGTTGCTTTAAACATACTCAGACAAACTTTTTTGCTGAACTTTATCATTAGTAAAAACAGAATCTATTTCTTTCTCTATTAAATCAATTCTTTGCTGTAAGTAATCGCTCAAAGAATAATTGTGAATCAGTTTCTTTGCGATATCCAAATATTTTCTCACAGATCCCTGTGCAATTGTCAGTATTAATTTGTCTTCTCCGCAAGATGTGCATTTTCCAACTAAAGGAACTCTTCGATATTTGGTGTTGCATTTAGTGCATCTGAATTCCTGTCTTGAAAATGCTCTTGTATTCCCGATAATGTCTGGTAAAAAGTGTGATGCAAGAACCCTTTCCAAAGCATCTTTTTTGTCAATTGCTCTTATTTTATTCTGCACTTTTGCCTGCGCTTCCATTTTGTCTTCCATGGATTTTAGGGTTACATAAGTTGATTCTTTTGGGCCTTCATCAAAAACTGAGGTATCATGTGTAAAACCAAAACCGGAATATTGTGTAGATTTACCAATCCTATTCTTGATTATTGGAATAGAATCAAGTTCCGGATCTGAAATTAAATTAGCTTTTTCATAAAGTTCAAGAGGATACTCTTTGCAGGTTTCAACCTCATAAACTTCATCATCAATCTCTGAAGGATTAATAACAGTTGTAAAAACTAATGGGGCATCCATTCTTCCTCCTCTTGAGGAAGGTAAATAACTTTTTGAAAAATTCAGCAATGCATCCATTAACAACATTATTGAATCCTGGTCTCCATCCGCGTTCCTTCTTTTAGCTAAATGGAAGTAAGGATGAGCAAAATTCAACTTTGCCTTTGTATACCCTATAATTCTGCCAACAACCCCTGCGGATGTGTGTGGAGCCAAACCTAAAAATAATTCTCCAATAAGATCCTCTTTTGAACTGAAATTATAGTGTTTTTTCATTCCATAGAATCTTTCTAATTCTTCATCAATAAACCTACAGACTCTTATGTAAAAATTCCCTGCTTCTTCATTCACAATCATATCCTGTGGAAAAATTTCACAAATCTGATCTTCACTTACAAGTTCTCTTCCCTCAAAATCATTTTCATAGCCAAGTTCTTTGGCTTTTTCAACACTCAACCCAATTTCTTTTGGCTTGAAATGAGTTATTGGGGCATTTAACAACTCAAATCTTATTGTAGCGTCTCTAAAAATATGCAAATCATGTCTGGCTCTAAGAATTCCTTTTTCAAGCGGTTCAGGAATCTTATTAACATTAATTAATCCTTTTACTCCTTTCACTAGCGGAGGCATTGTAAATTTCAGGTTTTTTGTGGCCTGCAAAACCATTTTGCTTAAATCAAACTTTCTTTTATCAAAAGCGGATGTTTGTGAAAAACACTTTTCACAGGTTTCATTTTTGCCAAACGAACCGCACTTTGAACATTTCCTCACAAATTCATTTCTTTTTCCGGTTTCTAAAGAATATTCTTGTTCTTCAATTTCCTTTGTTTCAGGATTGAGAAAATAAGCAATTTCGCCCTCAAGATTAGGGTATTTTTCCATTGCCTTATTTATTGATCTTGTAGCCCCGCCATAAGTCCCGATTGGAAACAAGGTCATTGGATCACCGACCATTTTTCGGGGTCTTGCCGCTTCAGGTCTTCCCATTCTTAATCCTACAAAACTTCCTCCTTTATCTCTTATTTTCATTCCTGAAATGTTTGAAAGTATTTCACTTACACTTTTTGAAGGATCTGGTTTTTCACTGCTCACTCCTCCAAAGGTTTTGAAAAAAGAATAAGCAAATTCTTTTCCTACAACAATCTTTTCATCAATAATCTTATGAGGCAAACCAATTTTTTCAAGCATTACTTTTGTTTCCTCATTTTTTTCAAGTAACAATTCTTCTATATCATTTCCTGAAAAGTTCTTTTCCGCTTTCCTGACTTTTTCCACAAGAATAACTGTTTCTTCAGGAGTTAATGCAGTGTAATAATGCAAATATTTTGGGTGTACTGGAACCCCTAACTGAAGTGAAAGTTCTATTGCGGTGTTTTGTTCTACAAGTTCAGGGTTTTTTACCATTGTTTCAATATCGAAGTCTGTGTTTCCTTCAGCATATTTTTCAAGCTCAAGTTTCCACCATTCCTCACAATAACCAACAGGAATCAAAGGGTGTGCAGTTTTTCTAAAATCCCCTAATGCGATTAAAATATCTCCGATGAACAGGATTTCTTTTACTTGTGAGTTTATTTCTTTTGCTTCTTTTGATGAGTTAAGTTTTCTCACTTCTCCGCTTTTCAGCAAAACTATCGGGCCTTCTATTGTATCAACAGGAAACATTTCAGCACTTTTACCAGGCCTCTCAACCTTGGTTTGGGTCCCAACTGCAATAAAACCATCTAATATATGCATTGAAGCAGGATGTGTTCCTTTGGCCATTATGCATGTGTTCCTTGCTCTTCCATACCTAAGTCTGAAGCCACCATAACGAGAAGGATACGAAAAAATCGGTCGTCCTGCCGCAATTCTCCCAAGATAATTAAAATTCGGTTTTATTTCTTTATCTTTTCCTGATCCTTTCCCTAGTTTTATTATATCTTCCAGCCAGTTCCAATTAAGACCTAACATTTTCGCAAGACTCATTATTTTCATTGCTTTCAAACCAACTCCTTCAGAAATAACAAGACACATTCCGCCTCTTACTCTATTTGTCGGAATCCTTTCCAAATCTTTGTGCGCTGTTACTTCTCTTATCTCTGTTGGTTCTCCGTTTACACAAACAGTACATCCCTTGATAATTTTTCTAACGTCATCATCCTTCAGCTTATATTGCCTTGTGATTATTTCATCATAAAGATTAATTTCCTCAACATACCTTTCAATCTCATCATTGGTTGGTTTGTAAACATCAAGGTTCATTAACTGTCTTGCATAATCTCCAAGAATCAAAGGAAACACAGTTGCTGTTCCTCCGGCAGCTCTTATTGGTCCAGCAAAGTAAATGTCGACGTATTTTGAACCATCACTATTCTTGCTTATTTTTATTTTTGGCACTCCATCAAGCGGAGCAACAACAACCCCCTCTGTTACAAGAACCAATCCGGTTTTTACGGCTTGTTCTAATCTTTTTTCATCATCAGGAATATCCCCTAAATCCCCTTCAATTATTTCCTTAAATAACTGAAAAATTGTTTTTGTTCTGTCTCTTTTGTATTCATCGTAAAGTTCTCTGTATCTTTTAGCAACTCCTTTTGGTCCAATAATTTGTTCTGTTTTATCAGCTAAATCTAATGTTGGAGGGCATTCCACATCTAAGCTGACATCTTTTCCTTTTGCTTTAGCTCTTGAAGCTATTTCAAATTGAACATCTGCTTTTTTTTTCAGCACATCAAAATATTTTTTTGTTGCAGGATCAGCCAGTATTTCCATTACCCTCACCATAAAAATTGTTCTCAGTCAACTTTTTTGTTTTCAAATTAATATCAATAGCAATTCCAGGAGTTGGCACATGTCCTTCTTTTACTTGATAATCAGTTCTTAATTGCCAGCACCCTGCATTCACATTCAAACAACCTCTGTATTGTGCGTAACCCTTGTGGTGCATATCTCCGGCAAAATAAAAATCAGGTTCCTCACGTATAAGCATGTAATCAAACTTTTCCGGAACATAAGGCTGAATCTGCCCAAAACCTGTTGATAAATCTCTTCTCCTAAGAAGCTCTATCATTGCATTTTGGGGTTTTTTTGCATCCAAACCACTCATAGCGGAGTACATGTCGTGATGTGAAGCTCCGTGATAGATCATTGCCTTTAATCCTTCCATTTCCACCCAGCTTGGGCTTCCGACAAAATTAACATTTCCAGAATCATGCAATTCCTTTACATATTCTCTTGGGATAGCGGGTTGAGGATCAGCACGTCTTACCGCATCATGTTGGCCGGGGCAGATAAAAATTTCAATATGTTCAGGAATCTGTTTAACAAGTTCAGTAAACTTATCATACTGTCCATAAATATCTTTGATTGCAAGTTCATCATATTGAGAAGGATAAACACCAACCCCATCAACATTGTCTCCTGCAATAACCAAATATTTTATTTTTCCAATTCTTTCAAGTTCCTTTTCAGTATTAGCATTGCCATTAATCCATGATAGCAATTTGTTGAATTCTTTTTCCATGAATAATTTGCTTCCAATATGCATGTCAGAAAGCAGCATCACACTCAAATCTCTTTCAGCAGTTTTCGGAGTTCTTTGCATTAAATCAGGCCATAAAAAACTCTGAATAATAACAACCTCATCAGCAAACTTTTTTCCTTTAATGCCAATAACATCATCAATCAGTATTTTTCCCGCTTCGCGATTTATTTCCTGATCATCCTTTGAAACAATTGCAATACATCTTCCTTCCGGACTGTCAATTTCTATTGTAAGGTTTTCTTTTTTGCTTACCCATTTTTTTACAACCATTCCTATAAGATCAACTTCTTCATACTTCGCAGCGGTTTTTAGTTTATCCAATGGTTTTGGGTTAAAGCCTGTTCTGTTTTTCAGCAAACCGCTTAGAAAAGTGTATTTGTCAGAAAAATAATTCAAAAAATCCTTTACTTTTCCCTCACTTTTACTTTGTCCTGTAACCTCATACTCAGTCATTATTCTAAAATCAGATTCAACTTCTTTTGCAATTGCCTTAAAACCGGATTTTTTCACAACTGTTTCTTGCTTAACCTTGCTTAGTTTAGATTCACGATTAGCAAGCAGGCTTTTTACTTTTTCAGCAGAAACCACAGGGTCTTTAATTTCATTCAGGATTTCTTCCCAACGTTCTTCCTTTTCAAGCAGATCAATTGATCCCTTATCAATAAACTGATGTTTATCATTGCAAAAGTCAACTATTTTCTTTTTCTTTTCCTCAATCAATGTTGTTTCCACGTTATCCCTTGTATTTTTCCCGTATCGCTTCCAATTCAGAGATTATGGTCCAGATTTCGGTTCTTGTATGGGATGGCATGTTTATGTCATTGCTGATATCTTCCATGAGATAAATCGCATTACTTATATTCACATTCAAAGTGTCTTCTTTTGAGGTTATTTTTTGCTTTGCATCATCAATAGTTTTCCTAATATTTCTTGGAACAGAATTATCTTCCATTATAGATTCCATTAGTTCAACAGTATACTCTATCTGCTGTTTTATTTCAGCATCCAAGGTTCCCACCTTTCTGCACAATTAGCTTGTAAGCATCCATCTTACCACCTGAACCACGCCCAATTAAAAGCGCTTGAACAAATTATAACCAATTCTTAATATAAAACTTGGGAAAAAAACAATTATGTAGTAGTTGTTGGTTTTTTTTGCAACCCCGTAAGATACTTCTTATCAGAGATAGGTTGCAATTTCATTTCCTTAATCAAAGCTTCTCGTAAATTAGCGCCATTTTCTTTTTCACCTTCAAGAACAAAATTATCAAGTTTTTCTTTAGCAGAATTAATCTCTTCTTCAGTTGCTAGATCAGCTTTGTTAATAACTCCAATTATTTTTGTTCCTTTGAATTCCTTTTTCATCTGCTCAAGCAAACCAAACTGTTCTTTTTGTGAAAATCCACAATTTATTGTAGGATCAATAACAAAAACAATAACCGAAGCCAAATGCTTAACCGCAGCCAATGCTTTCTTTTCAATATCATTTAATTCGGATCTATCCAACAATCCCGGAGTATCAAGTACCTGAACTTTCCTGTACTTTAATTCAAAATAACCCGTATTAATCTGCTTTGTTGTGAACTGATAACCAGAAATTTTCGCTTTTGATTTGGTCAATCGTTTAAGCAAAGTTGTTTTTCCAACATTAGGAAAACCAGCAAGAACCATTGTAAAAGCATCAAAATCTATTGTAGGAACTTCTTTCAGCAATTTTGAATATTCTTTCAGAGTTTTAAGTGTAGAATTCAGTTTTTTTATCACAGAGCCTGCTCTTCCTTCAAATGCTTTCAAATGTTTGTTTGCTTCATCAGGAGTTTTGCTTGAATAAATTTTTTTAGCATATTCAAACCTGATTTTTTTCAGTACTTTGGATGATGCATTAACTTTCCCCAAAGCCATTTTTAACTTATCAATACTAACCAAAGCCCCTAACAAATCCCTGAAAAAAGGATTCATATTATCAATATCCGGAAACAATTTTCCTAATTCGAACAGTTTTTTCTGCAAAAAATCTCCAAAAGTTGTCAGTTTCAAACTATTCAGCTTTTTTCTTTTGAAGAGCGGATCTCTGTACTTTTTACCGACATCCACTTTCCTGAGCTTTGCATAAGCCTGATCCATTATTTCCTTAGAACTTGGGAAATAGTTTTTCAGTTCCGAACCATGGCTATTTAAAGGTTTTCTGGCTTTTTTCATCTTAGAATCCTCTGATTAGTAGGTTTTTATTATGAATAACTTGTATTTGGGAGACTATAAAAGGTATTTGCTGGTTCCTGCGGTGCTTTTTGTCATATTCCTGTTCTTAATTTTTATTGTTCCTGGGGTAACACAGGGCATTGATCTCAAGGGGGGTACCAGTATTATTGTAAGATCTGATTCTGAATTAAACTCTGATCTTTTGAAGCCTGTTTTGGAAGAAAAATACGATTTAGCTGAATTGCAATTAGGTTCTGTTTCAAGCCCTAATAGTTTTGGTTTATTTTTGCAGTTTTCAGAAAACTCAGATATTGCAGCAGCACAAAATCTTTTAGATCAGGCCAACGATTCTTTAGAATCAAATCCCGAAAACGCAAAACAATTCGCATTAGAATCGATTTCCTATTCGCAAAAATTTACTCAAATTGAAGATGCTTCAGGTTTATCAGCTCAGCAAACAGTTACTGCTGCAGATTATGCTTTAACAAAAGCAGAAGAAACTTTCAATAAAGAATTACAGGAAACAATTTCAGAAACTTATAATCTTGGATCAGAATTAAAATTCCAGAAAAGAGAAATAGGTCCTTCTTTAGGAGAAAACTTTTTCAGTACAGGAATTACTGTTGCAATAGTTGGTTTAATTTTAGTAATAATTGTTGTTTTCCTTTTCTTCAGAGAATTTGTTCCTTCCGCAGCAATTGTTCTTGCTGTTTTGTTTGACATTGCAGGAGCATTAGCTTTAATGTCCATATTCGGAATTCCGCTTTCACTTGCAACAATTCCTGCTCTTTTAATGCTGATTGGTTACAGTGTTGACACTGACTTAATGCTGACAACCAGATTAATGAAAAGAAGAGAAGGAACAGTAAGAGAAAGAGCTCATGAATCAATGATAACAGGTTTAACAATGACACTAACAACTTTAGCAGCTTTAACTTCAATGATTGTTCTTTCTTATTTTGGCCAGATTCAGGTTATTTATGAAATTTCAGCTGTTTTATTGTTTGGTTTATTTGCGGACATTATTTCCACTTGGTTAATGAACGCTCCGATGCTGCTTTGGTATGTTGAGAAGAAAGAGGGATCACAATGAGGGAAGCCATAAAAAAACCAAGAGTGTTACTTCTCATTGCTTTTGTATTAATTTCTTTACTTTCAATAAGTCTCGGTGGCTTAGAATTTGGAATTGATTTCAAAGGCGGAACATTATTCCAGATACAATTGGAGGAAAAGGTTACTCCTGACAAAATGGAAACTATTGTATTAATTGTGGGCGAACGTTTAGATGCTTTTGGGTTAAAAGACACTAAAGTTAATTCGCTTGGAGATGACTTTGTTTCGGCTCAAATAGCGGAAACAGATCCTGAAAAAATAGAACATTTAGAATCGCTTCTAAGGACTCAGGGAAAGTTTGAAGCAACTATTAACGGAGAACTTCTTTTTGAGGGCAGTGACATTATTCAGATTTACAAGGATGCTTCTAATGGTTATGGGGTTATAGATGCAGGACAGGGAGAAGCTTTTACCTGGCAATTGCCTTTCTTAATGAATCAAAAAGCAGCTGAAAACTTTTCAAGAAAAACTTTCCATAAATGCGATCAGATTTCTTTTGATGTTCAGTATGGAGGATCTTATAATTGTGAAAGCACTTTCTTTTTCATTGACCGGCCATCAGATTCAGTAATAATCGTTCCTCAAAGAGTTTTTTCCAATGACACTGCTTTATTGGGTGCAGGAAGCGTTCTTGAAAACATTCCTCAGGGAACATCAATTGATGATTTATTAGAAAACGCCGGATTAACTCACTTTATTGTTAGTGATACTAACTTTACCTCTGCTCAGTTAGCTGAACTTGAAAATTTAGTGCAAGAAAACCCTACTGCTCTTGTTCACGATTCTGTTTCTTCAGAACAAAAACAGGCATTATTAGGATTAGGTTATGATCTTGTTGAGGTAAGTGAACAGGAAACAATTCCATGGTTGTGGACGGTTACTGGGGCAAGGCAGGTTATTGCTTTAACTCCCGGAATTGCTAATCTTGAACCAAGGGTTGATAATATTGAAAACGCAAAGATTTTTTCACAATTATTGATTACAGGAACTTCAATTTCAAGAGAAGAGGCAACTACAGAACTAAAAGCTCTGGAGGTCTTGCTTGAAACAGGTTCTCTTCCTATAGGAATCAGAAGTATTTCTAAAGAAACTATTTCTCCTTTGCTAGGAAAGGAATTCCTGAACAGTGCTTTATTGATTGGCCTTGTTGGTTTGATTATAGTAGCGTTAGTTGTGTTTATCAGATACAAAAATTTCAAGTTGGTTATTCCAATTCTTATTACTGGTGCAAGCGAAATAATTATGATTCTTGGATTTGCTTCTCTTGTAAAATACAATCTTGACCTTGCTGCAGTTGCAGGAATTCTTGCAGCTGTTGGAACAGGGGTGGATCACCAAATAATAATAACCGATGAACTTCTAAGAGGAGAAATGGTTGCAGGTGGAAGCTTTGTTAATCGTATAAAAAGAGCATTTTTCATAATAATGGCGGCTGCGGCAACCACAATAGCCACAATGCTTCCGATTATAATATTCAGCTTTGGTTTGGGAAAATTAAGGGGTTTTGCAATAACAATTGTTGTCGGAGTTCTTGTGGGAGTTTTAATTTCAAGACCTGCATTCTCAATACTGGCAGAACACGTGCTGAAGAAAAAATCAGATGAAGCTTAATTACAAAAAACCAGATAAGTTCTTTTCTCCGGTTATTCTTTTTGTAAAATAATACCACAACCCAAGCACTAATCCTGAGGAAACAAACCAGCTTGTTATATGGAGCAATTCAGCATTTTCTATTCCGAATTCCATTCCAACCCATATAATACTAAGTACTCTTAAATAATTCACAATAAACAGAAGCACAAAACCTAATCCAAAAATAAAAAATTTCTTTTTCATTTCAGGTTTTTTCATGGAAAAAATTATTGAAGCAAGAATGCTTGCGCTTACAATTCCTGTGCATTCAGGGACTATTTCAAAAATTCCATCCGAAACAAAAATCAAATTATTAACATATCTTAAACCCAAAAAGTCTGCCTGAGTTTTTGCAATGAATTCCTGTAAAAAAGTTAAATTAGTTCCAAAAACAAAAAACTCCAGAAAAAGAAAAATTGCAAAGAACTTCACAAGAAAAATTAAGTATTTTTTATCTAACTTCACCAAGGCACCTTTTTCAGTTTTGTTTTATATGCGACAAAATTTGAAGCTCTGTGAACAATAAGCGTTATTATGCTCACAAGGATAACCTCATAAAATGTAGGAATATAAACCAAACTCCCGATTATCATCCCGCCAATAACAAAATCTAATTGATCCAGAAAAAGGACTTCTCCTCCCTGTTTTATTTCGTTTCTTCTTTTAAAGAAGCTTCCTGCTACGTCTCCAATAAGAGCTCCTGATGCTAGCAAAAATCCAAGAAGCAAATAATTCGGAGTTAATAGTAAAGTTGTTTCAGGAATCAAAGTAAAAATAGTTGCGGAAACTATTGTTCCAGCCAGAGTACCGAAAAAAAAGCCCTTGAAAGTTTTCCCGTCTCCGAAGAAACGCTTGCCATCAATAAATTTTTTACCAAAATCTAATGGGGTTTTACCGCCAAAAAGCATTGCAGAACTGTTTGCAAAGTACATTGGCGCAAGATAAATTAAGAGTTTAATTATCAGATCTTCTTCCATTAATTCACCTTTAATCTAATTAGTAGTAAAGCGTGTATTTTAATGTATAGGGGCTTTTAGCTTTCAAACAATTCCTGAAAGTAAAAATGCTAATATTGCACCTGAACCGCTTGCTAGAAAATTAACCTGTGTATTGTTCAGTATTCCTTTTCTTTCAAGGGTTGCGCCAAGAAGACTATCTATTAGTGTTCCTAATATTCCTGCAATTACAATTGCTATTGCTCCGTTTGGGCTTATTGTGAAGTAATAAAGTGTTCCGATTAGTATTGCTGCTCCCAAACCAGCAAGTGTTCCTAATGTTGTTATTCCGCCATCTGTTCCTTTTTCAACTTTTTTAAAACTGGTTATTAGTACAGGGTCTTTTTTTGAAAGCATTCCTATTTCCGAGGAAACTGTGTCAGCCAAAGCAGCTGAAATTGCCCCGAAAAAAGCGATTCCTTGCCCTAAAAAGAGTGCTATTATAGCTGCTCCTGAGTTGCCTATAATGTTAGAGGTTGTCCTTTGTTCATGTTTTTGGAGGTCTTTCTTTGCTATTTTTGTTGCTGTTTCTGCTATTATGTAAAAAATAACCAGTGTTAGGAAGGCCAAAAATCCACCGAAAATAAATGCGATTATTCCAATAATATCTGCTAGTATAATGCCGGTAGTGTTAATTAATTTCTTTCTGTGAGAAAAGAATGAAAATGCTGCTAAAATTAGTATTGTCACACTTATATTTAGTGTAGTTATTGCAGGGAGAAATGCGTCAAGCATTGTTTCACACAACTAATGAAGATTTTGTTATTTCAATTCTTTTTACAGGTACAATACTTTTCAGGTTTCCGTAAATTTTGTTCGGGATTGTACCGAATACTATTTCATCAATAACTTTTCTTGAGTCAAGTTCGGAAATAATTTTCTTTGTTGATTCTTCAGTTTGTTTTCTGAGACTTGTTCTCTGGGTTCTTGATGCTTTATTTTCTGTAATAATAATTATTTTTATTTTATAAGTTTTTTTGTCTTTTGTAATGTAATTTTGTACAGTCATTATTTTGCTCGATCTTCTTCTTATTATCCTTTTCAAGTAGCTGTCTTTTACTTCATGCCCTATGGCTTCAGTGTTGGCTTTGCTAGCTGCTATATCCTTTACTTTAAATTTTAACTGGATGTGCTGCTTCTTTGGTTGGTTTGCAAGTTCTCTTCCAGTAATATTAATAACTCTCCCGATTAAGTTCTCTGGTTTTTCAACAACTGTTTCTCCGAGTTGTTTTCTTTCAAACTCTTCAGGAGCAATAATTGCATACCATGTTTTTTTCTTCCACTTATCAGTGGTTTTGGTTTTTTTCTTTGGCTGTATTTTTGTTTTTTCTGCTTTTTTCCCTTTTTTATCCTTAGCCATAAATCACACCATCATTTCACAAGTAAAGCTGCCTTTTCAGGAGTGTATCTCCATCCTTTTGCAAGCTTTCCTTCTTTAACATAATACTTTGTAAGTCGCCTTATTTTACTGACAGTTAATTGATAACCTCTTTTTGATGTCATGTCTTTCTTGTTTTTTTCCATGTGTTTTGTAAGTTTAACAGATTTTTTGATTAAGTTCAGCAGATCTCTCGGGATATCAGAACCGAGTTTGTTCTTTTCTAAAATTTGTTCAATCTTTTTTCCGGATAATTTATGAACGCTGGGAACTCCATATTGGTCTCTGAGAGTTATTCCAATTTCACTTGCGGTTAAACCAGAATTAGCTAATTCAATAATGATTTGTTCAATTTCAGCAGGTTTGTATTCTACCCAGCCCGCACTCTGTTTTGATGCTGGCGGCGTAGAACCGCTTTTTCCTTTTGAACCTGTGTGCATTCTTGACATTAAATCACTTTTTTTTAAATCCAATTTATTTGTTTTTGGTGCCGTCCCGCCCTAAAACCGTTGCGTCGGTTTGGTATGCGTCCACTTCGCTTGTGCTCAGTAGGACAGTCCCTATTGGAAGGGGAAAGCTAAATACTAATAAAAGTATTACATATTCTCATTAGAGAAGCTTTAAAAAGCTTAGTTTAGGCTTAATCAGCTTCTTCTAATAATATCTCGCCCTTGCTTCCACATCAGAAAGGTGTTTTAGGACATTTTTTCCATTGCTAAAAGATTTTTGGTATTCTTGTTCGATATTTTTCCACAAATCGATTATTTGATAGTGTGTAGCCATAAAGGTCTTCTTGAAAACCAGTAAATCAACTGCTTTATCCTCAATCTTAGAAGAAATGCTCCCTAATCCAAAATCCAGAAAAACCAAAACATCGTTATGTAGAATAATGTTGCTTGTTGTCAAATCACCGTGGATCAAGTCCTCAGAATGCATTTTCCCAATAAGTTGCCCAGCTTCTTTACAAAGTTTTTCAGCTTCAGAGTTTCCTGATAAGAATTCTTCTTTGAGTGTTTTTCCTGAAATGAACTCTGAAACAATTTCCATGTCCTTGAGGTTAACCTTCCACACTATCGGGGTTCTTATTCCGGCTTTTTTGGCTTTTGAAAGTAAATTACATTCAGTCCTGATCCGTTCTTTTAGAATGCGTTCATCAAGGCTTTTTTCCCTGTATTTTTTTCTTTGCCTCTGCTTTACAACACATTCTCTTTCTAAATAAGTGTCTTTGAAAAGCTTGGCTTCAGCTCCTTGTTTAATTAACTCCATGAAAGAGTTCTCCTAACAAATAGTTTTAAGAGTGTTGATAGGTCCTTCAAGGGAACTTTTTACAGCGTTCAATGTAGTATCAAAATCTTCATGGATCAAATAACCAAAACCCGAAATATTTTTGGATAAATTATTTCTTTTCTGAAGCGCATTATCTGCATTATGAACTGCTTTTTCTGCAGCGTTCCTTGCTTTTACAATAGATCCGGAAACACTGCAATTTGGTGCGTCAAAATCTATCTGAGAAACATTCTCAGAATACTCCAGAAGCGATTTTTGCATTTCAATTAATTCAAGCTTTACTGCAACAACCTCTTTTGTGTCTCCGGAAGCATTCAAACCCTGCAATTCACTTCCATATTGTTCAAGCTCATCCATTGTGGCAGGAATTAACTTTCCGGCCCCAACACCATATTTAGCATCAATTGCTTTCACCTGATCTAAACCGCCAATAAAACCAAGTTGTATTGCACCAAAATAAACAAGCCCTATAAAAATTATAAGAAAAATAAGTTTTTTGAATTTACCCATAAAAACCAATCCTAAATAGGCTTTTCTGGTTTATTAGTTTTATGCTTCAATTTTAATTTCTTCTGGGATCAAATTTTGGTTTAGAAGGAGCATCAAAAAATATGCTTGGGATTTTTGTTTTCAAGTGCTCTCTGTTGAACACTTCTGTTAGTGATGCCAATTTTTGTAAGTCTGATTGTTTTAACCTTTTCTTTCCTTTATGTGAAAGTTCACCTTTTTCATTTATCTCGTAACCATGTTTTTTTACAAAGTCCTTGAGTGTTTCAAAATCTTCCTTTCTTCTTGTAACATTAAATTTTACCGAGTATCCCCCATCAGGGGTTTTTGTGAATAAAGTGTAAAAAACACGAAATGCTAATTTGGTTCTTTTCCTAACACTTCCTTCCCCTATCAATTCAAGGTTTTCTTTTCCTTTTCTTCTTTCTTTTCCGGGTCTATTTGGTTTAGCCATTCTTTTCCCTACTTAACTTCTATTGTTATTTCTTCAGAATCCGTTTTTTCAGCTTTAAGTTCCTTAACTTTCATTGTTGCTTTAATGTCCTCAGCAACATCATTAATCAATTTAGCATCCTTAAAACTAACTTTAACACTTGTAAGTTCAGCATTCATTGAAAGATTATTCTCAGATTTGTGCTTCCTAATTACAGCAATAACTTCCTTTGCAACCATTCCTGCTTTTTCAGCTTTTTCATTAATTAAATCCTCATCTAATGAAGGCCACTTCTCTAAATGAATCGATTTTTCCTTTGCAATTTTCTTAAAATTACTCTGGAAAATTTCCTCAGAAATATGCGGAACAAACGGAGCAAGCATTTTCAATAATTCAGTAATTACTTTTACTAAAACAACTTTTGCAGTTTTCCCGCTTTCAGTTTCCTTTTCCTCATAAACCCTGTGCTTTACCATTTCAATATAAAAATCAGCAAACTCTAACCAAAAGAAATTTCTAACAGCACTTAGCGCTTTTGAGAATTCATAAACCTCAAGCGATTCAGTTGCTTCTTTTTTTACTTTTGCAAGCCTGCTCAAAATCCATTTGTCAACTTCTCTCAGATTCCCTTTTACTTTTTCAAATTCTTCGAGTGAAATCCCTTCAGTTTTCATTGCAACAAATCTTGAAGCATTGGAAAGTTTCATCAAAAACTTTTTACCGGAAATAAATTCNTTTTCCTGAAAAGGCAAATCATCNCCNAAAGAACCAGCAGCAGCCCAATACCTAAGCATATCAGCAGAATACTTTTCAATCATNTNCACAGGCTCAATAACATTNCCCAAACTTTTACTCATTTTTCTTCCTTTTGGATCAAGAGCATGGCCTGAAATCATTATGTCTTNCCAAGGAAGTTTNTTATCNTGGAAATAACCTTTCACAACCGTGTTAAAAGCCCACAAAGTGATAATATCNTGTGCCTGAGGCCGCATATTCATAGGGAACAATTTTTTATGAAATTTTTCATCCTCTGCCCATCTTGAATTAATCTGTGGTGTAAGAGAAGAAGTCATCCAAGTGTCAAGAACATCCTTTTCAGGAACAAATTCTTTTCCCTTGCATTTTGGGCACTCTTTTACTGGTGCCTTATCCTGTATTGGATCCACAGGAAGCTGTTCTTCTTTTGCAAGTATTTCAGTTTCACAATTTTTACAATACCATACAGGAAACGGAACCCCAAAAAACCTCTGTCTTGAAATGCTCCAGTCCCACTGTAAACCTTTAATCCAGTTATCAAACCGAACTTTCATATGCTTAGGGTGCCATTCCAGTTCTTTTCCTTTTTTTAAAAACTCATCTTTCAAATCCAAGTATTTCACAAACCATTGTTTTGCATTCATGATTTCTATTTCAGTTTTGCATCTCTCATGAACATTAACCGCGTGCCTTATTGGTTTCTGATCAACAAGCAAACCAGCATCTTTCAAATCAACAATAATTTCTTTTCGTGCTTTCTTAATTTTCATTCCTTTATATTTTTCAGCTAATTCAGTCATTCTTCCGTCTTTGGTAAAACTCATTTTCAAAGGCAAGTTATGCGCAAAGTACCATTCCATATCTGTTTGATCTCCGAAAGTACAGCACATTACAATCCCTGAACCCTTTTCAGGATCAACTCTTTCATCTTCTAAAATTGGCACTTCATGATTAAACAAAGGAACTTTTGCTTTTTTTCCTAATAATTCTTTTTTTCTTTTATCTTTCGGGTGTATAAAAACTGCAACACAGCTTGAAAGTAATTCTGGTCTTGTTGTTGCAATAATCAAATCTTTTCCATCAACCTTGAAAATTATATCATTAAAAGTAGAATCCAGTTCCACATCTTCCAGCTCAGCCTGTGCGATTGCTGTTTCGCAGGTTGGACACCACATTGAGGGAGCTTCTTTTCGATAAGCTCTTTTCATTTTGTGAATTTCAATAAAACTTTTCTGACTTGTTTTTCTTTCAAAAGAATCAATTGTTCTGTAAAGTAAATTCCAGTCAACACTTAAACCAAGTGAATAAAAATCATCTTTCATTATTTTCTCGTGTTTTTTTGTTTCTTCCAAACAAATTTTGATGAACTCTTCTCTTGTAAAATCCTTAGCTCTTATTTTTTTACTTTTTTCAACTAAGCGCTCCGTTGCTAATCCATTATCATCAAATCCGAAAGGATAGAAAACATTAAATCCCTGCATTCTTTTGTATCTTGCAATAAAATCTGCCTGCGTGTAAGAAAAAGCATGCCCTAAGTGCATTTTTCCGGAAACAGTTGGAGGTGGAGTATCAATAGAATAAATGCTCCCGTCTCTTTTTGAGTCAAAAGAATAAACCTTATCAGATTCCCATTTCTTCTGCCATTTTTGCTCTATTGCATGAAAATCTGTTCCTTTCTTTTCAGCCATAAAAACACCAGTAATTAGTTATTTCAATAGAATAAGGCTTAAAAAAGGATAAAATTAGTCGAAAATTCCTTTCAATTTACCAAAGAAACCCTTTCGTTCACTCTGTATTTTCTCTTCTGCTTGAAGTTCTTCGAGTGTTTTTTTCATTTTTTTGCTCATTTTTTCAGGAGTTTTAACAATAACTCTTACATATTGGTCTCCGAAATCTTTTCTCTGAAGCTTCTGAATTCCTTTTTCTTTCATTTTGAATAAAGTGCCTGATTGAGTTCCTGAAGGGACTTTTAGTTTTGCTTTTCCTTTCAAAGTAGGAACAGCAATTTCATTTCCCAAAGCAGCTTCACTGAAAGAAACAGGAAGTTCCATAAAAATATCAAACCCGTCTCTTTTGAAAACTTCATGAGGTTCAACAAAAATAACAGTAATCAAATCTCCTTTAACTGCGCCTTTTTCCCCTTCATTTCCCTGATCCCTTAATCTTAAATGATTACCAGAATCAATTCCTGCAGGAATAGTAATGCTGATTTTTTTCTTTTTGTGTTCTCTTCCTGAACCAGAACAAACCGGGCAAGGATCATCAACAGATTCTCCTTGGCCTTTACATTTTCTGCAGGTTGTTTGAGTAGCAATAGTTCCTAAAAAAGTTCTCCGAATTTGTTTTTCCATTCCAGAGCCATTACACGTGCTGCAAGTAACTATTTTTGTCCCTGGCTTTGCACCGGAACCTTTACAATTATCACATTCTTCTATTCTGTCAACTTCAATTTCTTTTTTAATTCCAAAAGCTGCTTCCTCAAAACTCAATGAAAGCTTAACAATAATATCCTCGCCTCTTCTTGGGCCTCTTCTTCCCTGACCAAAAATATCTCCGAAGCCTCCGCCGCCAAATTGTTCAAAAATATCAGAAAAATCAAAACCTTCTCCTCCAAAACCCTGGAAACCGCCCTGGCCAAATCTTTCGGATTGTTCGCCAAACTGGTCATAGTTTCTTCTTTTTTGTTCATCTCCGAGAACAGAATAAGCATGCTGTACGTCCTTGAATTTTTGTTCAGCATCAGTTTCTTTAGAAATGTCTGGGTGGTATTTTTTAGCAAGCTTTTTGTAGGCTTTTTTGATTTCTTCCTGAGAAGTACCTCTTTGAATGCCTAAAATATTGTAGTAATCTTTTGCCATTTATCCACCAATATAAGAACAAGAGTTAAAGGATATGGAATTTATTTCTTTTTCTCTTTATCCTTGTCTTCTTCTGTAAATTCAGCATCAACAACCTTTTCGTCTTTAGCATCTTTCTTATCCTTATTTTCTCCGGTTGTTCCTTGTGCTTGCTGTTGCTTTGCAGCTTCTTCCTGAGCTTTTTTGTAAAGTTCTGAAGAAGCTTCCTGAACCTCTTTGTTAAGTTCCTCAAGCTTTGCTTTCAAAGCAGAAATATCCTTCTTCTCAGGTTCAAGTAATTTCTTTAGTTCCTCATTCTTTTCCTTAATAATTTTCACTTTATCTTCAGGGATTTTTCCTTTCATTTCTTCCATCATTTTTTCTGTGGAATAAACAGTTGCATCAGCTGTGTTGATAGTTTCAATTTCTTCCTTCTTTTTCTTATCTTCATCAGCGTGAGATTCTGCATCTTTCTTCATTTTTTCAATTTCTTCTTCGCTTAATTTATTTCCTGCAACAATCTTGATGCTTTGTTCTTTTTGAGTTCCAAGATCCTTTGCGGTTACATGAACAATTCCGTTTGCGTCAATATCAAAAGTAACCTCTATTTGAGGAACTCCCCTTGGTGCTGGAGGAATTCCAACTAACTGGAATCTTCCTAAAGTTTTATTATCCGGAGCCATTTCTCTTTCTCCCTGCAGAACATGAATATCAACTGCCGGTTGGTTTTCAGCTGCTGTTGAAAAAATCTGGCTCTTTTTGGTTGGAATAGTTGTATTTCTCTGAATTAAAGGAGTTCTTATTCCTCCGAGAGTTTCTATTCCGAGAGTTAAAGGGGTAACATCTAACAACAATACATCCTTGACTTCTCCTGAGAGAACCCCTCCTTGAATTGCTGCGCCCATTGCCACACATTCCATAGGATCAACTCCTCTTTCTACTTTTGCGCCTATTTCGGATTCAACGAATTTTTGAACAGAAGGCATTCTTGTTGGGCCGCCCACTAAAATAATTTTGTGAATATCTCCAGGGGTTACTTTAGCATCAGCCAGTGCTTGTTGTATAGGCTTGTCACATTTCCTGATTATCGGCATTACCAGTTCCTCAAGCTTAGCCCTGTTTAACTTTAATTGCAAATGCTTTGGACCCTCTTGAGTTGCGGTTAAATAAGGAAGATTAATTTCAGTTTCAAGAGTAGTTGATAATTCTATTTTTGCTTTCTCTGCAGCTTCTCTCAATCTTTCCATTGCAGTATTATCTTTTGTTAAATCAAAATTTTCTTGTTTTTTAAATTCCTCAACCAAATAATTTGCAAGAGCTTCATCCATGTCTCTTCCTCCAAGCTGAGTATCTCCGCTTGTGGATTTAACCTCAAAAACCCCATCCTCATATTCCATTACTGTAACATCAAGTGTTCCTCCACCCAGATCAAAAACAAGAACCTTAAAATTCTTGTCCTTCTTATCAAGTCCGTAAGAAAGTGAAGCCGCGGTTGGTTCATTAACAATCCTTTCCACTTTCAAACCTGCAATTTCTCCTGCGTCTTTTGTAGCTTGTCTTTGGTTGTCATCAAAATAAGCCGGAACAGTAATAACTGCCTTTTCCACTTTATCTCCTAAAAACTCTTCTGCGTCTTTTTTAATTTTTTGTAAAACAAAAGCTGATAATTGCTGTGCAGTGTATTCTTTGTCCCCTGCTTTGAACTTTTTGTTGGTTCCCATGTCTCTTTTGAAACCTGAAAAAGTTCCATCAGCATTAGTAACTGCCTGTCTTCTTGCCGGCTCTCCAACTAACATCTGGCCTTCTTTTGTAAATGCAACTACGCTTGGAAAAGATTTTCCATAAGCTGTGTTTCCTTCCGCACTTGGGATTATTTTTGGTTTTCCGCCCTCTAATACAGCCGCAGCTGAATTGCTTGTCCCTAAATCAATTCCGATTATCTTTGCCATTACTCACCATCTCCTGTTTTTGCAATTATTCTTTTTTGTTTACCTTGACCTTTGCAGGCCTCAAAATTTTTCCGTTTAAAGTATAACCTTTCTGAAACTCTTCCAGAATTTCATCATCTTTTCCTTGCTCATTTACAGTCAGCATACATTCATGAAAGTTATGGTCAAACTTTTTCCCAATACTTTCAATCTGCTTAACTCCATTTTTTTCCATTATTTGAGTTAACTGCTTCTGAACCAGTTCAAATCCTTTTTTCATTTCCTCATTATTGCTTTTTTCAGCTTGCTTGATTCCTTCTCCAAGAGAATCAACTAAAGGCAAGAATTCCTCAATTATTCCTGCATTTGCCATTCCTCTAAAGGCATGTATTTCCTTTTCTGTTCTTTTTTGAAAATTTTCAAATTCTGCTTGGATTCTTTGCATATTGTCCTTATACTCCTCAGCAAGCATCTTTGCTTCCTGAATTTCTTTATCATGTTCTTTTTTCTTGGTCAAAAAATCCCTCAAGCAAAACTAAAAAATGCCCAAAATGTTTGAACATTAACTAAACTCTTTAGACAAAGGTTTTTTAAAGGTTTCATCTAAGTTTAGTTTTATGGACGTTGATCCTAGTAGAGTTTCTTTCAAAATTGTTGTTAAAAAGGTCGAAAGGCCTTTTTCTCACGATCCTTTAGACGAGTTTGAATGGCTATGTCAAACATTAGGTTTTTTGGAGCCTATCGATAAGGATAAAACCGCTGCTTCTATTTTCAAGGTTATGCTGGCTGCATCTGATAAAGGTCAGGCTTTGACCTCAACTGCTATTGCTGATAGAATTGGCATGAGCAGAACAGCAGTAATAAATCACCTAAACAACCTTATGAGGTCTGGTATTGTTGTTAGAGCGGGAAAATATTATATGCTCCGTTCGAGATCCATGCTCAGAACTATAGAAGAAATTCAGGAAGATGTTGAAAGGATTTTCCAGAAAATGAAAAAAACAGCCCTTGAAATAGACCAGGAATTAGGAGTTATTCCTGAACCAAAAGAATAGTTTTTATATTTCAAATTTCTATTTAGTTCATGGCAAAAAAAGGTTTAGCCTGGGAATCCAGTTTTCTGATTAAGGATAAAGCTAAAGAAAAATTCTTGTTGTTTAAGGATATTCACTGGACTGCACTTGTAATTGTAGAGTTTTTTTTAACCCTTATTTTGGTTGGCGGAATTCTTCTGTATTTGGATGGCAGATTTAACACAATTGATTTTCCAATAAACCTTGTGATTTTTGCAGCAATTGGTTACGGAGTTTTATATTTCTATAGGTACACTGAACAGTTCAGAACTCTGCGAGGAATGAAAAAAGAAACTTCTTTCAAATCATTTATTTTAGAATTTATTATTTTTATTGTAATAGTTGGTTCAGCTTACCTTTACGAGGATCCTAACATAAACATCCTTCCTTACCCTTTCAACATTTTCTTATTTGTAATATTAGTTGGCATTCCGCTGTATTTTTATGTGAATGAAAAGTTTGTAAGACTGAATTAAACCCAGTTAATCTTTTCCAAATCAGTTCTGAATCTTTGATTAGTAGTTGCTTTTTCTATTTCTGTTGTTCTTCCCTTTTTGAACATTATTAAACCAGTCCAAGCAATCATTGCTCCGTTATCAATAGCCAATGGCACAGGACACACAAACATCTTAATTCCCCGATCTTCACACATTTCTCCGATCATTTTTTGCAATGCTTTAGAAGCAGCAACCCCGCCAACCAATAAAACTTCTTTTTTTTCAGTATGAGCTAAAGCTCTCTCTGTTACTTCAGTTAACATCGCAAAACCAGTGTGCATCAAAGAATAAGCCAAATCAGTTTTGTCTTCTTTCCCGATTTTTTGTTTTGCCGAGGTTAAAACCCCAGAAAAATTCAAATCCATTCCCTTAACAGAATAAGGTAATTCAATGTAATTCTTTCCTTCAAAATACATTTTATCAATTATTGGCCCTGCAGGAAAACCTAATCCCATTTGCCTTCCAAAAGAATCCAATAAATTCCCAACACCGATATCCAGAGTTTCTCCATAAACTCTGTACTTTCCAGTTTCATAACCGATTATTTGTGAGTTTCCACCGGAAGCATAAACAACCAAAGGATCTTCACAACCAGTTGTTTGTTTTCCTATTTCTATGTGGGCTACGCAATGATTCACAGCCACAAGAGGTTTATTATGTAGAAGAGAGAGCATTCTTGCGAGTGTTGCGCCTGTACTTAATGCAGGCCCCATTCCTGGTCCAGCACTATAAGAAATACAATCAATTTCACCCCAACTAATTTTTGCTTTTTCAAATGCATTCTTCAAAACCTGAGGAAACTTTTCCACATGGTGTTCTGCAAGTTCGCGAGGAATCATTCCTCCTTCTTCTGTTGTAAAAGTATCTCTTTCATTAGCAAGAACATCTCCTTTCTCATTCATTATTCCTATTCCGGCAGTATGTGCTGTGCTTTCAATTCCCAAACAAATCATTTTCATTCACTCTTTTAGAATTTCCGTATGAACTATTTATTATTTTGCGCATTCTAAGAATTAGTTATTCTAATAGTTGGTATTTTCCACCAAATATGCTAATGCAGCTCCAACAAGCACTCCGCCTGCTCCACCTGTAGCTAAACCGCCGATAATGGCTCCCGAAACGGTTATTGCTCCTACTCCAAGCTTTTCTTTCATTTTGGTTTCTCCATTTTTTTAATACGTTTTATTGCTCTTGTGATATTTACTCCTGCAAAATCCAAGAGTGCTAACACAATGACGAATAATATTAGGATGAACCCATATAAATCTATTCCTATTGTCTTGTCCAGCATCGGATAAACAATCAGAATTGTACCGATAATTGTCAAAGATAATAGTATAATTGCTGCATTTGTTCTTGGGATCCTGCCTTTTTGTTTCATTCATGTTCAATTAAATTTTCTATTAATTAATTTAAATAGTCTTGTAGACCTCTTTGCCGGTGCGGATTTTAAGAAAAATCACTTTTTCACCAAAAACCGCTTTTCTAAAAATCTTTTTAACTTTCTAAAACTTTTTTAATCTCTTTTTCGCTTACAGGCCCTTCTCTAATAATTTTCTTTTCTTCCAAATCAAATATCGTACTTGCTTCTGATTTCTGAAGCTTTCCTGCATCAATAAGCAATATTTCTTCTCCGAAATATTTTTTTACTTCTTTTTCGGAAAAAGCTGGTTTTTTTTCATGTAAATTAGCGCTTGTTCCTGTAATAGGTTTTCCGAATTTGCGGGAAAGTTTATTTGCAATTTCATTTGAAGAAATTCTAAATGCAACTTTTTCTTTGCTTAAAAAATCCGGAACACTTTTCCTTTTCTTTGCAATTAAAGTTAAAGGTCCTGGCATGAACTTTTCAACAAGTTTCAAACCATTTTCCCCTAAATTTGCTATTTCATCAATCATCTGCTTTGAAGCAACAATCAAAAGAATCGGCTTATCCAAAGGCTCTTTTTTTAATTCGTGTAATTTCCTAACTGCTTTTTCATTAAAAGGATCACAAGCCAAGCCATAACTTGTTTCTGTTGGAAATGCTACAATATTTCCTTTACGGATTTCTTTTACAAATTTTTCAATTTCCATTTTTTACACCAAAAAACTAATTGCAATTAAATTGTAAAGCAAATGCCCAATATAATTCGGAAGTATTCTCCCGTGTTGTTTGTAAGCTATTGCCAGAATCATTCCGAGAAAGGTAGCTCCCACAATTTCTCCAACAGAACCATATCCATAATGGGTTATTCCAAAAAGAACACTTGAAACAACAACTCCTACTCGAGGAACCAAGAATGCTCTGAAAAAGTACTCTTCCAAAAAGACCCTTACAAGAAAAAAGTAAACAAGCAAAAACGGAGAAAGTTCCACAATACGCTGTATTCCTTCCTGAACCCCCTGAAAATCATTCAATCCAATCACAAAAAACAAGAATGATAACAGGAATGAGTATACTAAAAGAGTAAGAAAAATTTTGCTTGAAAGAGCCATATCATCTATAGCTCCTTTTGTTTTGAAACCAAAATCTTTCAAAGCAGGTTTCTTTTTTTCAATTACTAGTATGAAAAGCAGGGGCACTAAAAGTAAGCCAAGATCAAGCAAAAAATTGGTTATGAGGACTTCCATCATTGGAATCCCCTTTACTTGTATTCAGTAAAACCGCATTTTCCGCAATGGGTTCTTTTTTCGTGTTCAGCCATGAACACACCCGCACCGCATTTTGGACAGGTTTTTTTCCTTATTACTTTGTCTCCTTCTATTTTGTAAGCTGTTTCTCCCTTCTTAATACTGGGGTGCTTTTTTCTCACACTTTTTGGTTTTGCTTCTTTTTCTTTAGCCATTCAAAATCACTTCTTTTCCTCTACTGGTTTTTCTTCTACTTTAGGACTTTCTTTGGCTGCAGCTTTATCTTCTTTAGGTTTCTCTTCTGCAGTTTCCTTTTTTACTTCTTCCTTCTTTTCAGGAGATTCAGCTTTTGCTGTTCCTTCAGCCGCTGGAGCTTCTTTTTTCTCTTCTGCTTTTTCATCCTTTCCGAAGTTTCTTACAAGAATGTGTTTAAGTTCTGTTTTTTTCATTTCAGCTTCGTTTTTATAAATTCTTGCAACTCCTTTCAGTTCTGATGTTCCGTAACTTGTGTCAAGAACATCAACAACCAATAATTTTTCGTCAGCATTTGCCTGTGCAGCAACCTGCTTTCTTATTTCCTGTCTTGATGGTGTTGCTTCTGTTTCCTTTACTATGAAACTTACTTCTTCCCTGTTTAATACAGGGTTTTCATTTTTACTTTCAATTTGTATTATCATTGTTTTCACCTACTTAACCTTAAAGCATATTTTCCTGCTTTTGTAATTCCCATTTTTTGTGCTATCTCTGATGCTTCTGCATTAATTATTACTGTGTATCCTCTCCAGAAGGTTGTGAATGAGTTTGATCCGCAGACCGGACAAACATCTCCGCCTTCCTCAAGAACATATCTGCAACTTCTGCATGCTTTTTGCTGTTTCATTTTTTAGCCTCTTTCTTTCCGTCTTTTTTATCATTTTTTTTGGCCTCTGCTGGGCTTTTGGTTGCTGTTTTTTTCTTGTTTTTTTCAGCAAGTTTTGCCCATTCTTCTTTCCCTAGTCCTTCTTGTCTCATTGTTAATCCGATTTTTGAACTGGAAATGGTTCCTTTAAGGCTGACTGTTACTATTCTTGATTTAACAACATCCTTTACAGTGAGCTTTCTTTTTGTTTCTTTTCCAACAAAGCCTGGTAATTTTGCATCATAGTTAATGTAATCATCCATTATTTGGCTTACATGAATCAGTCCCTCTAAAGGGCCTGTTTTTATGAATGCTCCGAATTCTGTTACGTCTGTAATTTCTCCTTCCACTAGTTCATGAACCTGTGGTTTGTAGGTTATCATGCCAACATCTGTTTCGTAATAAGCTGCTCCGTCTCCCGGAACTATTTTTCCGTCACCGATATTTCCGATGCTGGTTATAGCTACTATTACGCCAATATCTTCATCCATAATTCCTTCATATACTTCCTTTGCCTGCTTTAACAGGGTATTCTTCAGGTTTCCGCTTATATTTGCAGGAGGAACCCTGATAGTATCAGTTATTGTATAGTTCATGTACATTTTTTTTGCTCACCTCTAGGCCATTTCCAAGAATTTTTTTTGCCTTAAGTATAATACGCGACCATTCATTTCTCTTACGGAATCTTTTAATTCCTTGTCATTAGTCGCTATAATTACCTCAGAAGCCATTTTTTCTAGTGCTTCATCAGCATCCATTCCTTTTACCTCAATGATTTTAACATTATTGTTTTCAATTGCCATTTTAGCCACATTCACTTCTTTTCTCAAACTCTGTCCATGTTCTGCAAGTTTATCTAATTCCTGCATAACCTGTTTTGGTATCATAAATTCCACATTCCCTAACATTTTTTTTGTCTCCTGAAAAACATCAACATTAAACCTTGCAATATTCAAAAGCATATTGGTATCAAACGCCACCTGCTCGTGGCGGGTGAGCGGACTATCTTCGCTTGTGCTCGATAGGCCTTTACTTTGCAATCCCATACGCTCTTAGCCTCCAACCACTTTGTTCTCTTTTGCTTATTGCAACCTGCTGGCCTTTCTCCAGAACAACAGGATTTTTCAAAACAAACTCAAATTCATTCTTGCTTCCTATTTTAGCTACTTGTCCAACCGCAGTGCTTGTTCCGATTGCTAAAACAACAAAATCATTAGCTTTCAATTCCTCTGCTTTACTTGTAACTAATCTTTCCACATGATGAACTTCTAATGTAACCTGTTTGGTTGGCTTTGGTAATTTTCCCGGCTTTGCAATCATTTGACCGCGCATTTCATCATTCTTTGAAAAGAAAGCATCAAGTTTTGTTCCAACAGCTATTAATCCACCAGCGGTTGCATCAGTAATACTTCCGCTTTCAACACCTAAACTAACAACTTCAGTTTCAATTGGTTTTCCATCAAGTCCCGGAGTTATTTCTATTTTGTCTCCTGCTTTTAAAGTTCCGCTTACAATACTTCCGCCAATAACTCCGCCTTTTAGTTCCTCAGGCTTTGCGCCTGGTTTGTTAATGTCAAAACTTCTAGCCACATACATTTTCAAATCCTTTGACTTGTCTTTTTTTGGAGTTGGGATGTGTGTTTCAATTGCCTCAATTAAAAGATCAATATTAACTCCTTGGTTTGCTGAAATTGGAATAATTGGAGAGTTTTCATAACCATATTCTTTGAGAAATTTTGTTATTTCTGTATGGCTTTCTTTTGCTCTTTTCATATCAACAAGATCAATCTTGTTTTGTGCCACTACAATATTTTTTACTCCTGAAACACTTAGCGCCATAAGATGTTCAGCAGTCCTTGGCTGAGGACATTTTTCGTTAGCAGCAACAACAAGAACAGCTCCGTTCATTAAAGCAGCGCCACTGAGCATTGTTGCCATTAAAGTTTCATGCCCTGGCGCATCCACAAAGGAAACCCTTCTTAACTGAACAGCTTTTCCAGTTTCACATTTTCCATCAACATTGTATCCTTCAGCTCCTTTTGCCTTATCACATTTATAGAATGTAGTATCTGCATATCCAAGCCTTATTGAGATTCCTTGTTTTAGTTCTTCGGAGTGGGTGTCAGCCCATTTTCCCGTTAAGGCCTGAACTAAGGATGTTTTGCCGTGGTCAACATGCCCTATCATTCCGATGTTAATTTCGGCTTGCTGTCCAGTTTTTTGTTTTGTCATTTTTTAACACTTAATGCCTTGCTTTTTTTGTTGGCGGAGGTGTTGGTGCATTACCCACACCCGCTAATGATTCCTTTACTGCTTTTTCTGCAAAGGATGTTTTTTCTTCTTTTTTTTCTTCTGTTTTTCCACCAAGAAGTTCTTCAAGTTTCTTGTTTCCTTCTTTGATAACCTTAAGGTTAATCTGGGAAATTTCTTCACTTATCAAGTTCCCTCTTTTTGAAACTTTTTTTCTTATTCCGTGTTTTGCATCTTTTACAATGTAAATTTTTTTCCTGTTTGATCCTTCCAAATCAGGTCTTAATGGAAAACCCTGTTTGTCTGAACCTCCAGTTATTTTAGCTTTATAACCATCTAATCCGAACAAGCCAAGTTCTATTTCTTCCCCGATTTTTTTGCCAATAAACGGCTTCGGACTGTCAATTTTCTTTAAGTATGCTTTTTTTGTTTTTGGATCTGACACCACTAAATTCATTTTGAATTACCTCCTTAAGCTTCAACTTCTTCCTGTTGTTCCATTTTTTTTATTTCATCTATTAACTCCGCTTCTTCCGGAGTAAACGAATCAATAATTGTCATTAATTCACTGAACTGTTTCTGTGGAATGTGACTATAAAGCTCATCCTTTTCAAACAAGTTCTTTTCAACAATAGCATCAGCTATTGAAACAGCAACTTCCATTCCTTTTGTTGCTTCATCAATTTCCTTTCCCTCATTTTGAATTGCCTTAACTTTCCCA
This sequence comes from Candidatus Iainarchaeum sp., assembly GCA_002687735.1. Classification (GTDB taxonomy): domain Archaea; phylum Iainarchaeota; class Iainarchaeia; order Iainarchaeales; family Iainarchaeaceae; genus UBA493. Next base: position 40,444 of record NZBD01000004.1, read on the forward strand.
ATAATTTCCCCGTTCTTCATTAATTTTATTTCTTTTTTCAATTTCCCTTCAACAACTTTAACACCAACAATCGCAGGCTTGCTGTTTCTGAAAGTGTGATTTGGCATCACATAAATTTTAACAGGCATTACAAGATTTGAAAGTTTTGATTTTTTGTCTTTATCTTTTTCTCCCTGCATCCATTCTTCATACTCTTCTAATAATCTATAAACAACATCATTTTCAAAAATTTTCACATTCCTTTTTTTAGCTTCAACTTTTGCAGGCTCACTAATTTTAGTGTGGAATGCAAAAATAACTCCTTTGAATTGATCTTTTTCAGCAACCGATTCAATTTCCAGAACATCTTTTCTGGGAATTTCCCCAACATCCGCTTTTTTTACTTTAATTCCTCTTTCTTCTAAAAGTTTCAAAATAGCCTCTAATGACCCCAAAGTGTTGCTTCTCACTATCGGGCCTATAGCATCTGAGTCTACTTTAATTTTCTGAATTTCATCTTTAATTTCCTGTTCTGCTTCGCTTGAATAATGCCTTACCGGAGAACCGCTTAAAGCATCATCCAGATTCGGAGCTGCTATTTTCACTCCTGCTGCGGCATGAATCTCTTTTACATTATTAAATTTTTCATTAGGGCTTCCTTCGCCTATTGGTTTTGGTTCTAATAAAGCTCTGATCTTAGTTTTTATAATGCCGTTTTTTCCACCGACAGCAATTTCTTCTCCAACACTAAGCATTCCATCATAAATTATAACATCAATTGTTTTTCCCAATCCTTTTTCTTCCTTAACCTCTAAAACAGTTCCTTTACAGTTTCCTTTTTCATGAACCTCTAGTTTTTTTTCTAAATATTTTTGTGATAATCCTGCAATAAACATCAGTAATTCTGGTGTTCCTACTTTCATTTTTGCAGACATTGGAATAATTGTTACTTCCTTTGTAAAATCAGTAACCCTATCAAATCTTTCACTCGGAAAACCCATTGTGTGAAGCTGGCCAACAAGTTCATAAATTTTGGTTTCTAAGCTTTCAATTACCTCAGGTCTCTGGATTTTCAATGATTCAGAAATACTTCCTTCCTGTAATGTCCATCCTTGTAAAGTATCAACTTTGTTTGCTGCAAGTATAAATGGAGTTTTGTAACTTTTCAAAATCTCTATTGCTTCTTTAGTTTGTTCCTGTAATCCTTTGTGAATATCAACCACAACAACAGCGAGGTCAGCAATACTCCCGCCTCTTTTTCTTAAGGTTGTAAAAGCTTCATGTCCCGGAGTATCAATAAATAAAAGTCCGGGTATTTGTAAATCAAATTTGTATTTTTTCAAGAGTTCTCCTGCTTGAGAATCAATGATTTTTATCGGTACTTCTGTTGCACCAATGTGCTGTGTTATTCCGCCTGCTTCTTTTTCTGCAACAGCCGTTCCTCTAACCGAATCAAGTATTCTGGTTTTGCCTGCATCAACATGCCCCAGAACTGTTATGATAGGTTTTCGAATCATTCCGGGGACACCTCCCCGGCCAGAGGTGTGCACCTTCGGTAGCACGTACTGACTTTGTTCGCTTGTTTCATCACATTCACTCCAAACCGGTAGAACCAAATCCACCTTCTCCTCTTGAACTCTCATCAAGTTCCTTCACTTCTATTAATTCAGGTTCTTCTATTTTGTTGAAAACAACCTGTGCTATTTTTTTCCCTTTCTCAATCAAGTATTCTGTGTCGCTCAAGTTTGCCATTATTACTTTTACTTCTCCTCTATAACCAGCGTCTATTGTACCCGGAGTATTAAGGAGGGTAATGCCGTGGTTTATTGCTAAACCACTTTTTGGCCGTACTTGTGCCTCATAACCTTTGTCGAAAGCTATGCTGATTCCTGTTGGAATAAGCTTTCTTTCCATTGGTTTCAAAGAGGCTGTTTCGTTTGCGTAAAGGTCAAAACCAGCATCGCCTTCATGCTCTACTTTAGGCATCTTGGCTTCTGTATCCAGTTTTTTGACCTTCACTATCACGTTATCACTCTTTTTCTGTGTCTGAATAAATTACTTCCATATCAATTTTATCCCAGTCAAGAATTTCTTGTTCTGTGAAAAATCGTGTAACTTCTTTTTTTGCTGATTCCTGAGAATCTGAAGCGTGGATTATTGTGTTTTGTACACTTAGTGAGAAGTCTCCTCTTATTGTTCCCGGCATTGCTTCTGTTCCTTCAGTTACACCTGCCAGTTTTCTCACAACATCAACAACCTTTCTTCCTTCAAGAACTATCAGAATGCTTGGTGCTCTTTGCATAAATTCTTTTATTCCTGCAAAGAAAGGCTTGTCAACAAGATGCGAGTAATGTTCTTCCAGAATTTTGTCATCAAGGTGTTTCATTTTCATTGCAACTAACTTGATTCCTTTTCTTTCGAATCTGTCAATTACTTCTCCAACCAAACCTCTGTTGATTGCATCAGGTTTTATGATTACTAATGTTCTTTCCATCATTGATCCCCCTTGCTTCTTAGTTTTATTTTTTTAGTCTTGTGGTATACATTGGTCCACTTTGTTTTTCCCGGACTTCTTTTTAATTTCAAGAAGTTTGCTTCTGTTTTCTGGTTTTTGAACCAGTAAATAGTGCCATCTTTCTTTACGTACATGTGGCCTGTGCCTTTTGGTATTTCTTCTCCGGTAAAATGATCTTTAACCATATTATTCACTTAGCCCTGATCTCTTTTGCTTCCCTTTCAGTTGACAGCAAAATGACCACATCTCCTTTTCGGATGTTTCCTTTAATGTTTCTTCTTTTTACTCTTCCCTGTTCTCTTCCTTCAAGTATTTTGCAAAGCACCTGAACTATTTCTCCGTTAACTCCGGTTCTTCCAAGAAGTTCAACGACTTCTGCTGGTGTTCCTCGATCCATTTAGAATCACTTTGCAAGTTCCTGAAGCTTCTTTGTAAGATCTTCAAAGTCTTTTTTTGTGTCGCCTTCATCAGTAATAGCTAATGCAGCAGTTCCAACTTCTAAGCCTACTTTTTCCCCCAATTCTTTTTTGGTCGATGTGTAGCTGTAAGGAATGTTTTTTTCTTTGCAGATTATTGGTAGATGCATTACTATTTCTGGCGGGCTAACATCTTCAGCAATAACAATAAGTTTAGCTGTGCCTCTTTCAGCGGCTTTGGTTGCTTCATTAGCTCCTATTCTTATTTTTCCTGTCTTATTTATTTTTTCTAAAATTGTTGCCTGTTTTGTTTTTAGCTCCTCAGGTACGGAGTACTTAACGTAGTCAGCCATACTTATTACACCTCCTTAGCCCAACAGGGCTTCATTGTCATACGGCGAGAAAATGAATTATTTCTACTATTAATTGCCCCTGCAAGCTTTTAAAAACCTTAATAGAAACTGTTTTTTGCCATATTTGCGAAGAAACCCAGCTTTTCCAGCCACCCATAATTAAGTAAAGTAATATATACGCTGAAGCAGTTATTTTCCTACTTTTTAAGGTTTTTTGAATGGGTTCTAAAGGATTTTCAATTATAGAACTGGTAATCGGGATTATTGCTGTTATAGCAGTTGTCGCAGTAGTTGCTACAATAGCAGATGTTCTTTTTAATTCTTCAGATTCTGGTGATGGGACAGTTACCACTGAACCGCCTGTTATTGATTCTGATTCCGGAGCAGTTGTCGGAGAATTATGTTCCGATCAGCTTCACTTAATCGGAGATTCTCCCTGGCCAGCTGGTGATGGATGTAATACCTGCAGTTGTGGTTCTGATGGTTCGATTACTTGTACAAAAATTGCATGTGGGGGGTTTCCTGATTCAGACCCTTTACCAAAAGTAAAGTATAAGTGGAATTGGCAGGATATAGCTGCGGATTCTTGTGATGCTGATGTTTCTGATGCAATTTTTTGTGATTCAACCCAGTTTACAATTGCTTTGCTTAAAAGCATTAACGATTTCCAGAACACCGGGAGTGCAAAATCCCGTTCCTCATTTTCAGGTTTTGAGTTTGAAGCCAATTTAATGAAATCCGGTTTTTCTGATGACTTCAGAAAAGATTTTGATCAATATTATCAAAGCTCATTTTTTGCTGATCTTGGGACCCCGACTTTTTATAATAATTCAGATGGTTTATGGCAGTACTTTTATGATTCTTCCAATGATGGCAGGTTTGTGTTTCAGAATAATGGTCAGCCCTGGACTTCAGGCATGAGCCTTGAACCAGGAGTTTATACAGTTACTGTAACTATTCCCGGAACATTTAATCTTTCTTCCCCGCAAGATGATCCAATAGAGGTTAATTTTGAGTTTGTTTCTGCACCAGCCAGAGACAGTGTTTTGTATTATCTGCCTTTTAACGCTGAACTAGGTTTGCGTTCTGCTTCAGGTAAAATTGATCGTATTGGTTATGGTGTCGGATTCTCAGGAACTGACACTGAGGATATTCCGATTAATAGTCTTGTAAACTTTGATGTTTCAGAATTAAAGCTTAGCGATGGTATTGTAAGATTGTCCAAAGCAGAAACAAGAACAAGTTTGGTTGAACTCAATGATCCAATTAATCTTGTTAAGAGAGGGGAATTATTGAAAATTTCCAGAGGTACAAATAACAATTCTTATAATCTTAAGTTTTCTCCTTCAATCCCTAATCCTGTTTTGTTCAAAGTAACGAGACCTGAAGGTTCACCGGGAAGTTTTCCAATTTTTTACACGGTTTATGATGGTAGTAGTTTATTTGAGTTTGAACCGCAGCCGCAATCATTTATCAATTGGACAACCACCTCTAATTCATGTCGTGACTTTACCGGGGTTCTATTAACTGCTTTGTATGGAGAAGGAGTATTTGATACTGTTGCAAACTCAACCCAAATTCCTGATGAATCAACCAGAAACAGCACTTTTGGTTTTTCCTGGAATAACGTTTCTGCTTTAGGAAATGTTACTTTAGAATCAGTAGTGTATGCGCATTCTTCTGATAGGTCTATTCAGGTTGATTTTTCAAATGATAATCCTCAGCCAACTGATCCTTTCGGAACTTTTGTTTCAATTGGAGATTCAGGAATAGCAAGCGGTAACACGTTTAGTCTGAATGGTACTTATAATAAATTGCTTGACAACACAACCAAGTCTCTTGCTGATGTTTTTGCCTTGGTTGAAGCAGGCTATGTTAATGTTATAGAAACTGATGATTCAATAACCTTTGTCTGGAACCAAAATAAAATATTGGAGTTGGTTGATGCCTCCAGACAGGAACTTTTCAACGAATGTATTTTAGCTGTTGCTCAAGAAACTAATCCTCCGGCTGTTACTTTGACTGCTGTTCCTGTTAGTGGTGTTGTTCCTTTGGATGTGAAGTTTGAGGTTGCGTGTTCTGATGCTGAGGATGATGCTGATACTGTGAATGATTATCCTGCTCAGTTTTGCAGGATTGATTTTGGTGCACATGTTGAGGTTGTGGAGGGTAATTTGGCTGATGCTGACGAGGTCGGAGATTCTATCACTTGGTTTAGATTTCCTTGGCATATTAATAATGATAAGTGGGTTACTGTGAGGTATAGTGAGCCTGGAACGTTTACTGCTAAGGGTACTGCAAAAGATAAGGATGGCAATGAAGTTGAAACAACTAAAACAATTACAGTTACTCAGGAAAATATTCCTCCAACCAGCGGAAGGTTACTTTCATCTAGTGTATTTGTTGACACAATTGCTGATGGTTCAACAACCGGAATAGGATATGTTGAGGTTACAAAAGGTACAGATGTTATTGAATTGTATGACGGGCAGGTTTATCCTTTTGGTTCAGCATCAACCGGAGAACCAATACCTTACAAAGTTAAAATTGTTCCAGCGTCTAATAACCCTAATGCATTGTACGCTATTCAAGTTAAAGCTTTTGATGAAGAATGGATAGATTCGGAAGATGGGCTTCCTGATTATGGTCCTTTAAGTGTAGGGGACACTGCTAACTTTTTACAAAGTTTATCTATCGGAACACTTGGAAAAGATTTTGTTAACATAGAATTCCTTGGTTTTAATGGAAACGGTTCTCAAGAGGGGGATGATGTAGAAATTGTTGTTTATGGTCAGCAAGTCATTAGAGAAATCACGGGCGCAGAAATATTAACTCTAGAAAATGGGGCATCAGGAATAACCGATAGCGGAGTTACAGTAAGTGTTCAATCAGTTTCCGGTGGAAGTTGTGTTGTGAATGGATCAGTTGCAACAATAGATTTGTCAGATTTAGAAGCTTATTTGTTAGTTAATGGCGATGAGTTTGTTAATAATTTGTTAGTTGGCGAAACCAGAATTACTGCTTCTGGAACCAGAGTAACTTTCGAATCTATTTCGGGAGGTTCTTGTGGGGTAGCTGGCGGTGGAATTGCTGTTCTTGATTTAAGTGATATTGAATTAGATATTACTATTGGCGGAGAATTAAATTTTGGAGCTGGTGCAAAAGTATATAGATCCGCACTTAATTCTAGTCCCGGAAGTGTAGAAGTTGGCGCTGGTTTAACTTCAAATAGTGCCCTAACAGATGCTCAATTACCTCATTTATTTAACAATGCAATTACTCAAAGAGTTAATCCAAATGCCACATCTCTTGTTACAAGAGAAAGGATTGGTGTTGAAGTTGATGCTTTCCTTGAGGGCGGGGAGTTAATTGCTACAATTGACGGCGGAAACTTTTCGGGACTTGCTTATGAAACAACTCTTGGTTCTCCTGAAACAGGATTAGATTTAGGTACTACGCATTTTGTTGATGATTCAATTGACAATGTTACAATTATTTTATTTGGTGAACAATACAAATTAGCAGAAGCTAGGTTAACAGCACCAAGGTATGTTAGATTAGTTAAAAGTTCATCTAGAGAAACATACAAGGTAGGAGAAACTATCCAAGGTTTAGTTGGTGCCGGTCTAATTGCGGGTCAAGATGTTTCAATTAACGTAACCCAAGTTGAAGCAATAGATGAAACCGCAACAGAATTTGAGGCAACTTTTGAGTTGTTTTATACGCCTGCTGGTGATAATCGATTAATTTTTGTTGAATCTCAAAAGGTTGGGTCAGGAGTTAATTTAAGAGATGTTTTTGGAATTGTTCCTCCAAATCAACGAATCAATTTACTTTCAAACCCCGGCTTTGAGGAAGGTTCTTTAGGTACAGGGAACTCTAATGCTGGGTCTAACGGTGCAATAATTACTGATTGGGTTGGGGTTGATTGTCCTAATTGTGCCGGAGACTTTTTTTGGGATACTTCAGTAAAACATTCAGGGATTAATAGTGTAAAGCTAACAACTGATGGTTCTAAAAATTATAATATTGTTTTACAAGGAAATGATCCTTTAGCTCCTTTAGAACAAGGTGAAACTTATAAGTTAACTGGTTGGATGAAGTCAAATCTTTCCAGTGGACAATGTACAATGGATGTTGTTAAGTGGGATAATGGGGCTTTAGAATTAACTTCTGGTATTTCTGCATTGCGTCCAACTATTTCCGGAATTATGGGTTGGACTAATTATTCAATGGACTTCACTATTCCTCAAGGAGTAACCCAAACTCAGTTTAGAGTTATTCAAAGACCTCGAGGTTCTGCAAACCCAGTGGGTGATTGTTGGTTCGATGACATGCGATTAGTTAAGGGTGTTCCAGAGGTAAGTGAAAAACTAATTACTTTTACTGTGTTTGATGCAAGTAATAACTTTACTCAATTAAGTGGAGTTACGGTAAGGATTCTTCAAGATAGTGTGTTGGTTATTGAGGGAACTACTGATTTGCAGGGAGAAGCTTTATTTGAATTAGAAATGGGGGAGTATGAATTTGTAGTTAGTAAAAGTGGTTATGATTCTCAAGGGGATTCTTTTACTGTTGCTAATTTATCTCATACTTTTGCAATAAGTCTAGTAGAGGTTTCAGGAGAAACATTAACTTTAGCTGTTGGCGAATCAGTTACAACCGATTCGGGAATTTCGGTTAGATTTGATGGTGTTGATAGTTATGTTTGCTCCACCTTTTCCTTTGCCTGCGTGGAAGAGCCTGTAGATGTAGTTGTTCGCTTAACAACTTCAATCGATTCTGATATTGAAGCGTTATTTATAGGTCTTAATGAAACTATAACAACTGATTCCGGAGTAACTGTTTCATTTGATAGTTCTACTGCTGTTTGCGGTGGAGTTTTGGGTTTCCTGTGCGGTGTCAATCCTGCGGAAATGAGTATTGATGTTACTGTAAGTTCTGAAGCACTACCTGTATTTTGTGGTGATATTCCAGTTAGTTCCTGTGATGTTGCAGGTAATGTTGTGACCTGTGTAGGAGGCCAGTATGCTCGTGGCGATGCGACTTTTAGTGAGGCAGAGGCATGTGTCAGCCAGTGGGATCAATCTAATCCTAGTGCTGCTGATCAGCAAAGAGTGACAGATCTATTAGCTTGTCTCCTTGATTATAATGCAGGCACTATTGACTTATTAGCTTTGCTTAGGTGTATATCTGTTTTCAATACTCCGCTTTGCGATTTGCCCGGTGATATTGATGGTGATGGGGAAATAACTTGTGGTGATGTTAGTTTGATTGCTGAGAGGTGGCAGACTGGTGGTTATTATTCTTGTTTGGATTCAGACAATAGTGGTGTTCTTGGTATTAATGAGGCTATTGGCGGAATTTCCAATTTGATTGATGAACATAATTTGGATTGTGGGGAGACCGCATCAGTTAATCTTCAAGAAGGCTGGAATCTTATTTCAATTCCTGTTGTTGATGGTTTGAGTGTTTCTGATTTGCAAAGTAAATGTGATATTGCTAGTTCTATATGGGCTTGGGATGCTGCATATGGAAGATATGAGCAAGAAGGAACAAAGCTTGAAGCAGGGAAAGGTTATTTTGTTAAAGCGAATGAAAGTTGCACTTTTATTATTTCTGGCACGCCTTTTTCCTTTGAAGGTTTTTCAATTCCACGTGGCTTAAGTTTGATTGGATCTACAACGGTATCTGTAAATGTTTCAGATATTTTAGGGACTTGTCCACTAGACACAGAATTTTATTTATATGCTCCTCTTACTGATCCATTGAATTCAGCTTCAAGTGTTCCTACAGCTAAAAGCAGTACGGATGAGGTTTATATACAAACCACTACTTTAAGTCCAAGCAAAGGTTATTGGGTAAAAAACAATTCTGATGAAGCTTGCTCTTTAGCTGCAGGAGAATCGGCTTGCGATTTGCCCGGTGATATTGATGGTGATGGTAGTGTAACTTGTGATGATTATGATTTGATTGAAGAGTTATGGAACAGCGAAGTTGACCCTGCTAGTTGTGTTGATTCTAATGATGATGGAGTAGTTAATATTTTTGATTGGCTAGCATTCATTGATAATGTTCCTGCTGGTTTGGATTGTTCTGTGCCTCAAGTTTCTTGTTTAGATGGTCAAAGAATTGGTGATGTTGATAGGGATGGAAAAGTTAACATAACTGATTCATTACTTGCTTCGCATATTACTACGGGTCTTGTTGCGTCCCCTTCTAACATTTGCTGTGTTGATGTAACTCAAGATGGCGTCATAAATCATGATGATGTGGACGAGATTGTGAATATTGCTGTTGGTAACGCAGAAAGCCCTGGAACATGCGACGAAGAAGTTGTTGTTTCAGGAGAAACATTAACTTTAGCTGTTGGCCAGACAGCTACAACTGATTCTGGAATTTCAGTTACGTTTGATAGTGTTGACAGTTATGTTTGTAGCAGTGCTGATTTTGCCTGTGTGGAAGAGCCTGTGGATGTAGTTGTCAACCTTACAATTGTTGATGATTCAGAGGCTGAAACAATAACTGTGAGTACTAATGCGATTGCTGAGACTGATTCCGGAATAACTGTTGAAATTGATAATTACAGTGCTGTTTGCGGTGGAGTTTTGGGTTTCCTGTGTGGAGTCAATCCTGCGGAAATGAGTATTGATATTACTGTCAGTTCTGAAGAACTTACTGTTTCAGTTTCTCCTCCGGGTAAGCCAACTTGGTTTGGTGTTGCTCCTGCTGAAAATATTGATGGGGCTGTGAGGGTTACTTGGAATCCTGTTGTTGGTGCGGATTTTTATAATTTGTATAGGCATAATTCTGTTACTGGTGTGACTGAGTCTGAACCTTTTTTGGATGATTATGTTGGTACAGTTAGTGCGACTTATGGTACAATTTCTTATTTTGATCGAGATCTGAGTTCTGGTTCTTATTGTTATAGGGTTACTGCTGAGAATGCTGGTGGTGAATCTGGTGTTGCTACTAATACTGTTGGTGGTGCTGGCGATTGTGCTACGGTTGAGGGCGTTCCACAGGTAACTGCTCCAGGTTTTCCGTCTTGGTATGGTGCTGCTGCGGTTGATGCTGGTACTATTAGAATAACCTGGAATACTGACCGAGGAGGAGAAACTTTTAATTTATATAGAGTTAATCCATCAACCGTTGTTGGGGAGATAGACCCTCAGAGGGATGAAATTTCTTCTTCACCATTTGTAACAGATCTTTTTGGTTCTGGTGACATTATTAATTATTTTGATGAAGGTTTAGCAGCAGGAACTTATTGTTATACTGTTACTGGGGTTAACTCGGGAGGAGAATCTGCCTTTGCTTTTAATACTCAAGATGGTTCGGGTCCTTGTGCTACTGTAGAGGGTGTTCCACAGGTAACTGCTCCTGGTTTTCCATCTTGGTATGGTGTTGCGCCTGCTGAAAATAGGGAGAATACTGTGAGAATTACCTGGAATCCTGTTAGCAGTGCGGATTTTTATAATTTGTACAGGCATGATTCTGTTACTGGTGTGACTGAGTCTGAACCATTTTTGGATGATTATGTTGGTACAATTAGTGAAATTTATGGCACTATAACATATTTAGAGGAAAATCTAAGTGCTGGTACTTATTGTTACAGAGTAACTGCTGAGAATGCTGGTGGTGAGTCTGGTGTTGCTACTAATACTGTTGGCGGTGCTGGTGAGTGTGCAACCTTAGAATCAACAGAGCTTCCTGTTGCTCCAACAGAACTTTCAGCTGTTGCAAATAATAATGGGTTTATTGATCTTTCATGGATTGCTTCTGAAGGAGCAACAAGTTATGATATTTATGATGCGGGAAATAAAATAGGTTCATCTAGCAGTATCTCTTATGAGGACGACAGTCTCACAGATTATGTCGAACATTGTTATGAGGTAAAAGCAGTTAACTCAGCAGGTGCTTCTGCAAGTTTTTCAAATGAAGCTTGTGCAACACCATTAGAAGAGTAAATTTTTACTCATGGCAGAACCAGGCTTTTGGTCGGCCTTCATCAATAGAATCAATTATACAATAACCCTTTTTTTCTAAGTATAAGTATTGGCCTTTTTTCAGGTTCTTTTTTTCAATAGCCCCGACTTCTTTTTGTCCATTGGGCAATAACAATTCCAAATCCATTGTTTCTCGCAACCATTGAACAACCTGCTTTCCTGTTGTTTCTTTTCCTACAAATTGGCCATTCAAAAGCAAACCTTCTTTATTCTCAACTTTAACATTTCCAATATTCCTTAATCTAAAAACAGAATCCTTAATTTTCTTGATTGCGGATTCCGAAATCATAAACTCCTGAATCCCCTGCTCAAGAGAAAATTTTTCTCCTTCTTTCTCAGCATCAATCGCTTCCGGAAGATGAACCTCTAATTTTATAGGATCTATAATGTATGTTGTTCTTTCAGCTTCTTCTTGAATGAGTTCCTTATTATAAGCCCCCATTTTTTCCATTGAAATGTTAGCATCGCTTGTGGTTAATCCAGAATCGATAATAATCTTATGCAATGCTTCTGGCTTAAAACCGCGCCTCCTCAAAGCCTTGATAGTCCCTAATCTTATGTCATCCCAGTCAGTATATTCTTCATTCTCAATTCCTTCTTTAATTTTAGAAGTGCTAAGAACCATTTCTCCGATTTTTAGTCTTCCAAAATGAACAGCATTAGGATAATCCCACTTTAAATAATTGTACAAGAATTCCTGTTTAGTTTGATTTTGAGAATGTTCCTGTCCTCTAAGAATAAATGTTATTCCCATTTCATGATCATCAATCCCGCTTTGGAACATATAACTTGGCCAAACGTGATAAGTTCCTTTAATCCTTGGATTATCTGGATTATCAACAATGCGTGCCAACCACCAGTCTCTGACACTAGTGTCTTTATGTTCCAAATCAGTTTTAATTCTCAAAACAGCCTGTCCTTCTTTTAGTTCATTTGAAACCATTTTTTCAAACTCTTTTAATTGAACTTCACTGGGTTGTTCCCTGTGCTCACAAGCCTTTTTTTGTTTTATTAGTTCTCTCCATGATTCAGATTCACATTTACAAACATATGCATTTCCCTGTTCAAGGAGCTTTCTCATGTAGGAATAATAAGTTTCCATTCTGTCAGATGCAAAAAACACTTTTCCAATCTTAATCCCTAGCCATGTCAAATCTTCACGAAAAACCTTTTCCGGATTATCAATCGGCTTTTTTATTTTAGGGTCAGTATCCTCAAACCTCAGGATAAACTTTCCGCCATATTTCTCGGCATAAGCATAACTCAAATAAGCTGCTCTCGCATTCCCTAAATGAAACGGTCCATTAGGGTTTGGAGCATATCTAGTAATTACTTTTTCCTTGTCAGCCCAATCCAGTTCAGGAAGTCCTTCTCTTTCAGGCTTTGGCTTTAATTCATAACCTTCCTGAAAACCATTGAATGCTTCCTCAATTTCCTTTGAAGTCATTCCATTGACTTTTTTAACCACTTCAATAGCAACAGGCATTAGTTCAGGAACCGGAGTATCCTTGTGCAGTGCCTTGAGCTTTCCAATAAGTGGCCCTATTTCAGATTTGCCTGCATGCTCAAAAGCGTTCTTTACAGCGTATCTATAAGCGTCTTCTTTAATGCTCATAAGAATTAGGATGTTCAAAAAAGGTTAATAATCTGACTTTATTGGTTTTCAGGCTCTAATTTTCCTACTCTTCCACTGCCGCCGAAACCTCTTCCTTTTTTTTCTTTAGATTCATCATCTTTAGGAGTTTGTCTGGCTTCTTCTTTTTTTGCAGAAATTCGTCCGCCTCTAAAAAGAGATTTTAATTTAGATACTCCAGACCCTATTTTCGCTATCCCTCTTCTTAATCTACCAGGCATTTCAATCACTCAAATTAAATTTGTTTTCCTTGTTCCCAAGTATGGTCAAAGTACTTTTTTAATGCATCGGCCATTGGCTTGTTTTCAGGCCAGATTGTGAAATGATACTCTGGTTTTTCTAATTGAAAATCGCTCAAAGCCAAAACAACTTTTTTATCATCAATAATATAAGCATTCATTCCGTGATCAAAGTCCCTCATGCTGATTCCGGAATTGTTTAATTCATTTGCAAGTTTCTTTGTATCTTCATTAACCTTACTTATTAGTTTTATTTCCACGTTTCTTCCAGCTGCCTTTTTCATTGATTCTTTTATAAGTCCGTGTTCTTTTCCTAATGGGGCTAATCCTATTACTGATTTGTTTGCTGAATCGATTTGCTGGCTAAGAATTTTCATAAAATCATTTTTGTCTTTTATCTTCATTACTTTTTCATGTTTTCCGTTTGTTGAATCGAAAATAATTGTGTCTTTTAATGAACCAGCTTCCTGTTCAAGTGTCTGCAATTCTGTTTTCTTTTCCTGAATAAGTGTATTGAAAACATTTTCTGGCTCAATAGCCATGTATCTTTTTGGTCTTCCGTGGATTTCAATAATAAGTGTTTTTTTTGTTAACCTGTCAAGCACATCATAAACTCTTGTTTTTGGTACCTGTGCGGTTCTTGATATTTCTGGGGCTTCAGCTTCTCTGAGTTTGAATAATGCTGAAAGAGTTTTAGCTTCATATTCAGTAAGGCCTAATTTTTCCAGAAAGATATTAATGTCGTATTCCTGCATCTAATCAACTCTAAATTATTTCCCCCGAATTACTATATATTATGCCAAAACCCATTATTAAATTTACTGTTTACAGTTATTCAATTATTTTAGTGGTTTTAAATAGGCTCAAAACACCAATATTTTAGTATGCTGGAGGTAAAATAAGCAGTTTTTTGGTAAAAAAAGCCAAAAAAACGCTATTAAATTGCTTTTTTCATGGTTCTTTGGCTTAATTTAGTTATCTTCGGCCTCTTTGCCCTGATCTGCCGTTAGGAGGGCCTCTGCCAAAGCTTCTGAATGGTTTTCTCCTGAAACTCTTCTTATCTTCGCCTTCTTCTGTCATTTTATATTCGAAGTCTTCTGGATTCTTTGAGAAATCAGTATCTGCCTTAATTTCTTCTCTTGCTTTAAGAATTTCTTTAGCTAAAATCCAATAGCCTAAAGCTAGACTCTTTTTTCCCTTATTATTGATTGGAATTGCCAGATCAATGTTTCTTAGAGAATTATTAGTTGAAGCTAATGCAACTACAGGTACTCTTATTGTTGAAGCTTCCTTGATAGCTTGTGAATCCGCTTCAGGGTCTGTAATCACAACTACTTTTGGTTCAACAAAATGGTTACTTTCAGGGTTTGTGAATGTTCCTGGAACAAATCTTCCTGTTACTGAGTTAGCGCCTATTGAATCTGCAAATGCCTTTGCCGGAGTCTGTCCGTAAACTTTTCTTGAAACAACAACAACCTGATTTTTAGGAAAGTTTGCAATAAACTTTGAAGCAAAACCAAGTCTCTGGTCAAGTGTCTGAACATCCAGAACATTCAAACCATCTTTTCTTACCTTGTAAATGTACTTTCTCATATCTCCTGATTTGAATTTTGTTCCAATGTGTGAACCGGTATTCAAATATTTTTCAGTATCTACAAGATTTGTCTGCTTTACTTCCTCATCGTCTGAACTCTTTTTTTCTACTTTGACTGCAGTTTTAGGTTTTTCTTCTTTTGCAGGTTCTTTATCCTTTACTTCTTTCTTTTCTGCTGGGCTTTCTTTGGCCGTTGGCTTAGCTTCTGCCTTCTTTTCTTTAGCTTCAGCTTTAACCTCTTTTTTTGCAGCCTTTACTTCTTTTTCTTCTTTCTTTTCAGTCATGTTTTCACGTCTTGTAGTTTAGTACTGTATCAATGAAATCTACTTGTGAGAAGATCATTCTTCTGCAACAATATTTTTTTACCCCTAAATCATCCATTACTTTTTCTGGGCTTTCTCCTTTCTCTACTCTTTCTTTGAATTTTTCGTAGTGTTCTCCTACAACACTTCCGCAACTAAAACATCTTACCGGTACGATCATTTTCAATCACCTCTTACTTGCCTGTTTTTTTGCTCTTGCTTTAGGTCCTAATTGTTTCTTTGGTTCAACGCGTCTTGCGTCATCAACTAAAAGCATTCTGTCGTATGCTAAAAATTTTTTCTTAAGCTTTTCATCGCCTCTTCTGAATTCCAGAATTGCTTTTGCAATTGCCGCTCTTGAAGCAACACTTTGCCCCATGAATCCTCCGCCGTTAACAGTTACTTCCACATCAACTTCAGATGAAACTGATCCTGCTAATTCAAGCGGTTCTCTGATAAATTCTTTAACATAATCCGGACTAATAGTATCAATAATTCTTTTGTTTATTCTAACAGTTCCTTTTCCTTTTCTTATTACTGCGTTTGCTGTAGCATCTTTTTTCTTTGCTTTTGAGGTTATTCCTCTTTTCTTCTTTTTCTTTTTTACTACTTCCACAATCTTTTCTACTTCGCTCATTTCTACCACTTAGCCCCTAAGTTCTTGCTTAATTGTTCAACGGTTAAGAATCCTTTCTGTTTTTTATTAACTGCAGTTTCTATTTTTTCAGTTTTTGCTTTTTCAAACTCTTCAGGAGTTCCAATATGTGCTCTGAAATTTTTGAATGCTTTTTTTCCAGTAGAGGTTTTCCACGGAACCATTCCCCTTACTGCTCTTTTAACAATCCGATCAGGCATTCTTGAGTACTTTGGTCCCTTATGCGGGTTTCCTTTTTCTCCAAGTTCCCTTCTTGTTGTGTATTTTTCCAAGAGGTTTTCTTTTCTGCCTGTAAAAATCATTTTTTCAGCATTAACAATTTCAATTTTTTCTCCCTGAATAAGCCTTTTAGCTATTACGCTTGCTGCTCTTCCAACTACTAAGTTTGATCCGTCTATGATGCTCATTGTACTATCACCATTTCAGATTCTTTTGGTTTTGCATCAATCAATTCAGAAAGTGAAAGAACTTTTCCTTTCTGTTCTTCAATTTTTTCTCTTGCTTTTTCAGAATAATTAAAACACGCAACTTCTATTTTTGTGTCAATAAAACCCATTGAAAGAACTTTTCCCGGCACAACAAATACTTTGGCCTTTTGCTTTTTTGCTAATTTATTAAGCTTATCAACATTAACTTTTGCCCTTATTCTTGTTGGTTTTGCCAGTCTTTTAGCTAGGCTTTTCCAAACGTTCTTTTTGGTTTTCTTTCCCTGTTTTTCCAGAGAAACAATTAATTCCTTTGTTGATTTTTTTGCCATTGTTTTTCTCATATCAAATCACTTTTTTTAATGCAGGAGGGCGGATTCGAACCGTCGAAGGCGCTGAGCCACAGGATCTTAAGTCCTGCCCCGTTGACCGCTTGGGTACTCCTGCGGTCAAATAATTGGTGGGGATCAGCTTAAAACCTTTAATTCTTCTCTGAAATCCTTAGATTTCTGTTTTAAGCCCTCCACTGCGTTTAGGAATAATTCTTTTACGTCTATGTTGCCGAATGATTCGACAATAAATACGAATGTTGTAGGATCATAGTCTAATTTCTGGTCGTTTTCAACAATAATGTCTCTTTGCTTTTCATCAAGAATCATTTCAATTACATCTGCCTTGTAACTTTTTCCTTTTCCTGAAAGGACTGGTAATTCTTGGTAAGAAGCTATAGCGGGTTGCCATTTTGCGTGTTCTTTTCCCAAACCAACAAGAGCATCCATTTCAAGTTTTACTTTTTGTCCTTCAACAAGCTTTGTAAGTGGAATATTAAGCTCTGCAGGCTCTACTTTTGGATCAGTACTCTTAATGTCTTTGCTGTAAACTGTACAAGGCCCGTCTTTTTCAAGAACTAATTTTACTTTATCTCCTTGCTTGTATTTTACAGAATCCATTTTAAGCGGAACAAGTGCAAGTCTGTGTGCTAGGGTTTCATCAGTTACTGCTCCGTTGTTCTGATAAAAATGAACATCTTCCACAGCCAATACAGGGATTCCTGCCATGATTTGTCTTCTCAAACCATTTACAAAAGCGTGGTTTGTTCCTTTCAAAAGTAATTTTATTGTTTTTCCTTTAGTTTCTAAAAGTTTTATATCCAAGTTTTAACACCTCTAAGACTTTAGTCTTTCTTGCTCCTATGTCTTTTCTTTCTTCTGCAACCATCATGTGGGGTTGGGGTAACGTTTTCTATTGTCTTTATTCTCACATTATTTCTTGTTAATGAAAGTATTGCTGCTTCAGCACCTTGTCCGGGGTTCTTAGGTCTAATTCCTCCCTGACCTCTTACTTTTACTATTACTTCTTCTATTCCTTTTTCCCTTGCTTTTTCTGCTACAACTTCTGCAACTTTCATTGCAGCATAAGGAGAACCTTCTTTGTGTTGTGCCTTTACAACCATTCCTCCGGAGCATTTTGCAATTGTTTCAGAACCTGTAATATCTGTTAACAAAATTATTGTGTTATTTCTTGAAGCGTAAATGTTGATTATTCCTGTTTTGGTCATTCTGTTGCCTCCGCTTTAGGTTCTTCCTTAGTTTCGGTCTCGGTTTTCTCTGGAGCTTCCTCTTTTTTCTCAACCTTTTCTTCAGCAGGTTTTTCTGCCGGAGCTTCTTCAGCTTTTTCTTCAGTTTGAGCTTTTCCTGCTGATTCTTCAAACTCTTTTTTCAAATCTTTCTTTGGTTTTTCATTTTCAATCTTTATTGGTTTTCTATGCCAGCCAAGTTCTGAGATTTCATCTATATGAACCAGATAGCCAGGAGCTGAAATCCTTTTTCCTTTAATTGAAATGTGTCCGTGAACAATGAACTGTCTTGCTTGTTTGGATGTGTTTGCAAGTCCTTTTCTCAGGATTGCTGTCTGTAATCTTTTTTCAAGCAATTCTTCAACTTTTAATCCTAAAACATCATCTAGTATAGCATCTGCTTTTACAAGATCGATTTTTCTCAAACCGCTCATTAGTTCTTTTTCTCTTATCATTCTTGTTTCAAGAGGCAGTGCCAATAAACTTCTAGCTATTTGTCTTTTGTTCCTTAACCAGGTTGTATGTTTCCTTAGTTCTTTCTTGTTTTTCAAACCGTAAAAGTTAACTACTTTTCTTTCTGATTCAAGTAATTGTTTATCCCACTTTTTTCTCGGGGTTGTGTATTGTTTTCTTCTTTTTTTAGGGTCGCCCATTTTTCATCACTTCTTGTTGTCCTTTTTTGTTACGCCTACGGTAGTACCTTTATTCCTGTGGGTAGATTTATTTCTCTGGCCCCTTACCGGAAGCTTCCAAGTGTGTCTTAATCCTCTGTATGACTTGATTTCTCCAAGTCTTTGAAGATCGGTTCTCAAACCAAATTCAAGTTCACCCATAATTCTGTGAGTGTTTTCTCCTGTTGTAAAATCATTTTGTCTGTTAAGACTCCAAACCGGAATATTAAAATCGGTTGGTTTAAGCACAATCTGTTCAAGCTTTTTTACATGTTCTTCTTTAAGTTCTCCTAGTTTTTCATTTCCTGAAGCCCCAGTTTCTTTTTCAAACACAATAGCAATGTTCTTAGCCATTCTTAGGCCAATTCCTCTGATTTTTGTCAGAGCTCTAATCACTGTTGCTTTTCCATCCAAGTCATTATCAGCGACTCTTACTATAAGCTCAATATTTTCAACTGGTTTTTGAACTTTCTTTTCCGTAACCGTTGCATCAGTTGGCGCCTTTTGAGCGGCGTCTGCCTTCGGCAGGACTGCTTTGTCAGTAGTTTTTATTTCTTTTTCGTTTTTTTGTTCTTCAACCATATTATCACGCTATCTTTGCCAATTCTTCTTTTGTAATTTTTTTTGCATCAATTGTTTTTCCTGTAGGAAATAAATGTGAAATATTACATTTTCTCTTTTTCACTTTTGCTCCCTGAACCAAAACATAATTATCATCAACTTTTTCAACCACAACAACCTTGTTTCCGGCTTCTCTTCCTGCGGTTTTTACGCAAATGCTTCCAACACTCATTGAACTCATTTAGATGCCTCTTTTACTTTTACAAATTTCTTAAGTTTAATCGGAATATCCGTAATGTCTTTTCTTCCTGAATCAACAAGAGCATAATTTTCCCAAACCTCTCGCCTTGTTTTGCTTCCAAGAATTCCGCCGAAAGCTACACTAGGTCGCCTCTTGCTTTTTGCAAGCCCCCTAACAATAGCTTTTGACTGATTACCTGTTCCTGATAATTGTTTTCCTGTAATAGGGTCTCGTGCTTTTGAATTTTTATCTCTGGTGTACTGGATAGCTGTGTTTGATCCTGGAGTTTTCCTGAACTTTTTCTTCTTAACTCTTGTTTGTCTATCAACCATTCATTACACCAATCTTTTTCAATAATTTTTTCCCGATATTCATTACTATTGTTATTCCAAGATAAACCAAAAAGTACCATCCGTACCAGTTTGTTTGTTCATAAAGATCAATTCCCCATGTTCCCAAATTGAACAAGTCAAATCCATTTGCAAGCCAAGGAATCTCGAATGGTAAATCAATGATTGCTTCTCCATAGAAGAAACCTAATATTGCAAATGCCGGAAGAAAAATCACAAGTGAATATTTCATTATTTTCATTGTGCCTCCCATCATTTCCTGCATGTGCTGCATCATTTCTTTTTCCAATGTTTCCAAGTCATTCTTGGATTTTTGATCTTCTTTTCCCATCAGCTCCTTCATTTGTGCTTGTTTTTCTTTGATTAATTTTTGTTTTTCTTTCATTTCGTCTCTGTTGCCAAATTTTTTCTGAATTATTTGGCTCAGGATTACCAATACAAGTGAGATAACTGCAATGTCAATCATGGCGCTAATAATCATAAATAAAACCTCTTAGAGAGAAAAAAGGACTATGAAGATTACATAATCTTCCACCGATTCCTTTTAAAAGCTCCCTCCCTGTCCGAATATTCTTCCTAACATTGGATGCATTTCCATTAATTGTTCCTTAGCTAATTCCTCATACATCCTGTAAACAATTCCAACGGTTAATAAAATTCCTGTTCCTGAACCTATTGCTCCGGTCAAATCAGCAAACCCTGCCAATAAACCAACAAATGCAGATCCGAGAATTGTTATGGTCGGAATATACCTATCAAGAACCTGCTTGATTACTCTTGGGTCTCTTCTGAAACCAGGAATATACATTCCGGATTTTTGTAACTGTGCTGCTACTTTATCAGGGCCTTGGCCTCCAATTTCAATCCAAAGTCTTCCAAAGATTACTGCCGCAACTGTAAGAATAATTATGTATAAGAAAGCGTGGATTATTGATCCACCCAAACCAATTAGTTGTAAACTCATAATACTCTGAATCATTTGGTCAAAGATTAATGGACTTAAACCCTCAAGCAGAACCTGTTGGAATAAACCATAAGGAGGAATAACTATTTGCGCAATCCCCGTCAAAATATCTCCTAGGATAGGTATGCCCTGTGTTAACGATGCCCAAATACTAAAGTTGGCAAACAACGCAACTGCTAATATTACCGGCATATTGGAAACGTAAAGAAATTTCACAGGATATCGTCCGCCTGTGCCTCTTCTGCCCATTGTTATCGGGATATTAACATGAATTCCCTCAGCATAAACAACTGCAAAGAAAACAAGTAATGTAAAAATTACTGGAAGTAAAGCAACAATAAATGCACTTGCCATGTTGGTTCCTATTTCTCTAAAAAATAAGAAGAACAATCCTGATCCTTCAGTTAGTGAAATATTCATTGCTAAATCTAATGGTGAGAATATCCTCCAGATAATTTCTCCTGCAACTCCCCCTGCAATAAATAATCCAACTCCTGAACCAATACCGTATTTTGAAACAACTTCATCAAGATACAAAAGTGCTATTGATCCTAAAGCAACCTGAACTATAACCCACACAAACATACCCTCAGCTGGTGCTAAGAAACCAGTAAGCGTGTAAACAATTGCTTCAAAGAAACTCAAAATAATTGCCAATAACTTTTGAACACCACTGAACTTTGCTTTATCCTCGGGATTTGAGAGATCTAATTTTACAAGACCTCCTCCAATTAGCAATTGTAATACAATTGATGCAAGTACAATAGGGCCTATTCCCACTGTTATTAATGAACCAATCTGTGATGCAAGTATAACCTGTAATTGTTCTAATTGTCCAGCACTTGTTGCATCTAAACCAATAACACTAATGTTTCCCATTAGGAAAAACACAAGCAGAACTATTCCTGTCCAAATCAGCCTTTTCTTTAATGGCTGTTTTTCTTCAGGTGCCTTTACTTCAGGCAACAAACTGTAAATAGGTTGTAAAACCTCAAATAAACCCATTAAGCTTCAGCCTCATCTGCTTTATTTTCATCTTTTTCCATTTCTTCTTCCTCAGTTTCTTCTGCTTTAGAATATTCTTCTATTGAAACATTCCCGCCTGCTTTTTGGATTTTTTCTCTTGCCATTTTGGAAGCATTTGCATTTTCAATTTTTATTTTATGATTAATAATTCCGTTTCCAAGAACTTTTCCAAATCTAAAAGCTTTACCATCAATAACAATAATGCTTCCGTCTTTCTTTACTTTTCCATCAGCTAACCATTTCTCTACATTATCATTGATATAAGCAAGGCTGATTGTATTTTCTTTTTTCTTTGGCTTTAATGTTTTCTTTACTCCAAAGTCAACGTAATGTTTGCTAAACTTATGTTTGTGTGAACCGGCTTTTCCTACTCCGCCTCTTGAGCCTGCACCTCTTCTGTTTTTGGTGCCTCCGCCTCCGTGAGTTCTCTGGCCTCTTACTTTGTTTTTCTTTCTTCTTCTTCGCACAACCATTTTTTCACCTAGTTCATTTTGACTATAAGTTTGTTAATTTCTTCTCCGCGGTTTCCTAATGCTCCGCCTACCGTGAATGGTTTTTTGATTCCTGCTCTTTTGTGTCCTTTTCTTGGAGGATGTAATCTTATCACAGGAACAATTCCCAAATCCTTAAATTTTACTTTACCTTCGATAATACTTTTAGCTAATTCTTCAAAGCTGTTAATTTTCTTTTCTTTTAAAAATTCAAGTGTAACTTTCTTTTTCCCTTCTAATTTTCCTCTTTTTATAAGTACTTTTGCAAGTGTTTCCTCATTTATTTCTCCGAAAGCAACGTAATCTTTTATTTTTTCAATCATTTTTTTGGAAGACTTATCATCTTTAAGCAAAACCATGTGGTTTGGTCTGAATAATCTTAAATTTTCCATTGTGTAAGTTAAACCAGGGTTAACGTTCACAGTACCTCTTATTCTAATAACTGCTATCATCGCTTAACCTCCAGCTTAGTATTAATATCATCAGAAACCCTGATTCTGCTTGTTGCAGCCAAAGCATCAATTGCTGCCTGAACAAAGTCTAAAGTTGAAGCAGTGTTTCCTTCACTTTTACTCCAAGCATCCCTGACTCCGGCAAACTTCAAAACCTCTTTAATGTTATCTCCGGCAACCAAACCAGTTCCTTTTGGTGCTGGTAAAAGTTTTACTCTTACTGAGGATGATTTTCCTATAACATTAAATGGAACTGAATGAGATTCCTTACATCTGCATTCCCAGCTTCCGCATGCTTTTCTTACTTTTTTAATGCTTAATTTTGCATTCCTTGTTGCCTTGTTTATTGCGGGAAACTTTTCCTTATCCTTAGCTGTTCCTAAACCAATGTATGATTGTCCGTCTCCAATCAGAACTGCTGCTCTGAATGAAAAGTTTCTTCCCTGTCTTGTTACTTTTGTGGTTTTCTTAAAGTCAACCATTTTGTCTTTCAGATCAGGTACTAAAGTATCAATTATTTGAGGTTCCATTATTCTGTGACCTTTTGTAAAGAAATCATCAAGGCTTGTTATTTCTCCTGCTTTTACTAATTTTCCCGCTGCTGTTTTCGGAACCCAGTCTGAGATAATCTTTAGCCTGTCTTCTTCTTTTTTTATAGTTCTTTCTTCTTCAGTTTGCACTCTTCTTGGTCTTCTGGCCATTTTACTCACCTAGCTCCTTATCAATATTCTTTTTTGTTTCTTCAAAATTTTTCTCCACATCTTCGCTAATGTGTTTTCCGCTAATTCTGCCATCTTTCGGGAATACTTTTTCATCAGAAGGCATAGTTAATCCGGCATCAATTGCTCCTTTTAATGCACCAAATATTCTTCCACCGTGAACCGGTGTTACTAAACCCAAATCAAGCACTGCTTCTCCAACCTTGTCCTTCATTGCTTTTTTTGCACAAGCATAACCTGTCAAGTATGCTGCAGGAATGTTTCCAGTATGGCCTTTCCAACCTAATTTTTTTAATGAACTTGTTGTGAAGTGAGCTCTAACCTTGTCTCCTTCTGTTTTGTAAGTAACAATTTCACAAACAGTTGAGTTGTTGCTTTTTCTTACAACTAACCTGTCCTTGTTTGATTTTAACAATCCAAGTCTTTTCTTGTAATTAGTTTTGGATTCTCTTCTTCTTCTGAATTTTACATTATAAGTCGGGCCTGAACTCATTTTTTAGCCTCCTCTACCATTGATTGAACATACTTCTTTCCTTTGAAGTATCCTCCTTTAATCATCAAGTAAATCTGCCTTGCTGGTTTTTTCAGTTTAGCATTACTTTCTTTCATTTCTTTCAGAACTCTTCTTTGAGCTCTGACATTTTTAATCCATTTTTCTTTCTTGTTGGATCTTGCGGTTTTCTTTCCTGTTCTTTTACCGTGGCCTTTTTTTCTGCCTTTCTTTTTCTTTTCTTTCAGAACTCTTGCTCTTGATTTACTCTGTAAATCATCTTTTCTTTTTTTGATAACTCCGTCTTTGATAAGTACTCTAACATCCTCTTTTGTCATGGCTTCTTTAATTCTTTGTCCTTCGCTTGGACTGATGTATACTTTTGTTTCCCCGATCTTCAGGAGTGCTGCTGTGATTTTTTTTGCTTTCTTATGATCCATTTTTTCACCTATGGGTTCAAAACCTTGATTCCTTTTTCTATTGCCTTGTCAACTATTGCCAGTTTTTTCTTTCTTCCAAGTCCTGATGCAACTCTTATTGCGTGTTTATCAGGAACATTATTTATTTCCTGTATTGTTTTAACATTAAACTCTCTGTATCCGCTTGGGTGAACATCCCGGATTTCTTTAGGGGTTCTGAAACCCTCTTTTGGGTTATATCCTTCAGATACCTCGTGCTTTACGTCAATTCCTCTTGGGAATCTCCATTTGTTCCACTTTGCTTTGCTTTTCTTTCTAAGTGTTCTTTTTCCAAATCTTCCTCTGAAAGTAGGGGTTCCTTGTTTTTGGTTAACTTTTCTTCTTGTTTGAGCAACCGCAGCGTCGATTTTAACTTTAACCTTTCTGCTCTTTTTCACTTTCTTTTCTTTCTTTGGTTTTTCCTCTTTCTTTGAATCTTTAATATCCTTTTTATCTTCTTTTTTAGCATCAGTCTTCTTTTCGGTTTTAGCTTCAACTTTAGGTGTTTCTTTTTTTGCCTCTTTAGCAACAGCCTTTACTTTAGGCTCTTCTTTTTTCTCTTCCTTCTTTTCAACTTTTTTTGTTTCTTTCTCAACCATTTCAATTCACCTAAACTGTTTTTGCTTTTTCTGTAATGTAAATTCCGTCAGTGTAAACTCTGATATCTTTTCCTTTGATTTTTGTGGCTTGTTCCATATTAGCTGCTGTCTGGCCAACGTTTTCCTTATTATGTCCTGATACAGTAATCTCTTTTCCTTTTACCTCAACTTTTGTTTTTCCTAAAATCTTTGCTTTTCTTGGTTTCTTTCCGCCTGCAAGATTGTTTATTTCAACAATTCCATCGTTTACTTTTACAGTCATTGGAAAGTGACTGTAAACAACTTCTAATTTGTAAACAAAATCTTCATGTAATCCATGCATCAAGTTTTTGATGTGAGATCCTATTGTTTTACTTTCTGCCAGAACATTTTTTCTTTCACTTTTTGCCCAGACTTCTATTTTTGAATCTGCTTTTTTAAGCAAAACTTCTGTTGACTTGAAATGTCTTGTGTTTTCCTTTCCATTAGTGCTTACCTTAATGTCATTTCCGTTAAGCTCTATTTGGATTCCTTCAGGAATTTCAATTGTTTCTACTAGTTTTTCTGTCATTTTTGATCACTTAGTAAACGTATGCTAACAGCCTTCCTCCGGTCTGCATTTCTTTTGCTTTGTTGTGTGTTGTTACTCCTTTTGGAGTTGAAACTATCAGTGTTCCAATATCATATGAAGGCAAGTATCTTTTCTCGAACTTTTCATATTCTGCTTTTTTTACAGCATATCTTGGCTTAATTGCTCGGCACTCGTTTATTTTTCCGATTAATTCAATCTTGAAAAGGCCTTCTCTTCCGTCATCAATAAACTCGAATGTTCCGATGTAGCCTTTTTCCTGCAATATTTTCAGGATTTCCTTGAGTAGTTTTGATGCTGGCCTGATCACGCATTCTTTCTTTGATGCGTTCTCTGTATTTTTGAGGTTTATTAGTGCATCTGCTACCGGATCGTTTCTACTCATTCCAAATCATCTCCTTTAATCATACTTCCTGAATCCTATTTTTTCTGCGCTTTCTTTGAAACATCTTCTGCAAATCTGTAAACCATATTTTCTGATTACGCCTTTGTGTGAACCGCATTTTTTGCATATCTGTGGCTGCACTTTCCAGGGTTTTACCTGTTTTTCTTCACTCATTCTACTTCAACTCCGAAATTTTCCTTTATAAAATCTATTGCCTCGTTTTGATGAATCAAGTGTGAATGTAAGATCTTTGACTTGTCAATTTTTCTTCTCTTAATCCTGTAACCAGGCCTTTCTAAAGTAACCAGAACATCAAGTCCTTTGATTCCAAGTTTTGGATCATACTTTGCTTTTGGCAGATCAATGTATTCTTTTATTCCAAACCCGAAGTTTCCTTGCTTGTCGAAGCTCTTTTTATTTATCTTCTTGTCTTTCGCAAGAAATGCCTCTGTAAGGAATTTTTTTGCCTTTTCTCCTCTAAGTGTAACTTTTGTGCCGATAGTTAACCCTGGCCTTAAACCCCAATCGGGCTGTTTAACCTTACACTTGGTTAGTGTTGGCTTTGCTCCAGTAACCGTTTCGAGAATAGTCGTAGCTTTCTTTAATTCCTCTCCTTTTTGACCAACGCCCATGTTGACAGTTACCTTCTCTACTTTGATTTCCTTCATTTTATTATCATCCATAATAATCACTCTGCTTCGAGAACCTCTACTTCCGGCTTTGATTTTCCAACAACCATAACGTTTCTGGTTACGGTCTGGAATCCTGTTTCTTTATCGCCTAAACTTACAAATTTCTTTTTCTGCAGGCTTCCTTTATCAACACTATCCACTTTGTTTGTTTCTCCAACGTGTGTTCCTCCGGTTAGGAATACTGTGTATCCTTTTTCCATCGGATAAATTTCTTCAATCTTAGCCTCTGGTAATGAAACCTTGATTGAGTCATCCACATTTACTTTTTCCTTGTCAATTGCAATTGTAAAACCATCATTTGTGGTTATCCATGTTTTACCACCTTTGACTTTTCTTTTGTTGACTATTTTGCTTATCTTAAAATCTTTTCCTTTTGCGTCAACTTCTTTCATAACAATTCTTCCTTTTTTATCAAAAACGGCCCTGTATTTTTTCTTTGAATCATCTATTGCAACAACATCAAACAACCCTACAGGAAACCTGTGGTTTTTCCTTACTGAACCGTTAACTTTCACTTTACCGTCTGAAATAATCTGCTTTGCTTCTCTCATGTTTCCTACTGCTTCAAGTAAGTGTTTTAGAACAAAAGCTAAAGGAACTGATGTTTCTTTGGTGTGAGGTCCTGGTTTGCTCTGAACAGTAAACACGTTTTCTTTTCTCATAAAGTACCTTGCTTTAGGTGCTGATAAGCTCTTCTGTGATTTTGTTTCTCCTCTATTTGCCATCTTCTTTCACCTTCTCCTCTACAGTTGCGGCTGTAGGCTGCGCGTCCACCTTCGGTAGGACTTTCTTTGCTTCCTTAGCCACTTTCTTTCCTTTCAATCTCCTGTTATCTTTATCCTCAATATTCACAATCCTCAAATTACTGGCTTTGAAAGGAACTTGAATTTCAGTGCCGTCTAATCTTTTTCTTGTTATTCCTTCAATAAGCACCTGTTTTTTTTGTCTTAAAATCGCAGTAATAACTCCCTGCTTTCCAACAAACTTTTCATTTCCTCTCATTACTTTTACCGTGTCTCCTTTTCTTCCATCCAAACTTCTTTTTCCAATGCTTTTCTTCAAATCCTTGCTTAAGTGCATTGCGAATTCTTTTTGTTGTAAGTGTAATGGTTTGGTGTAATGCCATTTTCTTTGTTTTTTTGGTTTTGAACTTGTTACTTCCATTTTTATGCAACTCCTGCGCTTATTCCTGCTATTTTAGGAAATCTTTCTCCAACTTCCTTTGCAACTACTCCTTTAACCTCTGATCCTTTAGGAAGACCTTTTTCATCAACCAGAACAACTGCATTGTCCTCAAATTTTACTCTTGTTCCATCAGGCCTTCTGTATTCTTTCTTTTGTCTGATTATAACTGCTTTTTCAACCTTTTTTCTTATTTCAGGTTTTCCTTTCTTAACAACAACATTGCACATTTCTCCGACTCCGCCTCTTGGATGTGTACCTTTTCTGCCATGGTATTTGTAAACCGCGATTATCCTTACTTCTTTTGCGCCTGAATTATCTGCACAAGTACAAATACTGCCAAAACCCAATGCTCTAACCGGAGATGCACTTATTGCTTTCATCATTGTTCACCTTTTTTAACTATCTCTAAAACTACAAAACTTTTGGTCTTGGAAATTTTTCTTGTTTCGCCGATTTTTACAACATCCCCTTCTTTAATTTCCATTCCTTCAGGAATATGTGCGCTGATTTTACTTTTTGATTTCTTGTATCTTTCGAACTTCCTGATGTACTGAGTTGTTTTTCTTTCAATTGTAACCGTTTTCGGTGCTTTTGCACTAATAACTTTACCAACAAAAATACTGCCTCTTACACTGTGGCTGTCACTTATTGCTTTTGTTTCTTTTTCACTCATTTTTCTTCCTCCAAAGTACTTTCACTCGTTGCTCTGGTTTATATAAAATCTTTTTTCCATCAACCTTTACATTTTCTTTTCCAAGTTTAAACTCAAATTCTGCTTCATTTTTTGGAACAATTTTTTCAATGCCTTTGCTTTCAATAACCAAAGTGTTTTTGGTCTCATCTATTACTTTACCTTTCAGGCCTTCTCTGCTTACATCGCTGCTGTTTGAAACTCTTGCTTCCAAGCCTATAAGCTCGTGTGCCAAGATATTTTCAGGCGTTATGCAGTAATGTTCTGTTTTAAGCATCGATTTGTTCCTCCTTGTATCCATCTTTCAATAAAATTTCCTTAACCTTCACTGAATGTTTTCCTTGTAATTCAATTACTCTTTTTTTGACAGTTCCGCCGCAAGCAAGTTTCTTTTTCATTTCTTTTCCGAGCCTTTTTGCTTCTTTGTCATCTTCGAATCCTGAGACCATTGTAACTATTTTACCGAACCTTCTTGCTATTTCTCTTATCTTGATTTTTTGGGTTTCTTTTGTTATTTCCCCAAAATCAAGAAGGTCTTTTGGTAATCCTGTTTCCTTATCAATCTCAACCATTCTTACTTTGTCACCCCTGCGTTTTTCTCTGCAACTATTGTCAAAATCCTTGCAATCTGTCTTCTGGTGTTTTTTATTTTTGAAGGCTTTTCTGCCCTTGTTCCAGAAGCAACCATTGCTTTTTCCTTTGAAAGGACATTCTTCAAGTCAACAAGCTTTCCTTCAAGCTCCTCAACTGAATTATCCCTCAAAGTCGCAAGTCTTTTTTTACCCATAAAAATCACTCTTTGTTAGCCTCATCTTTTTCTTCTTTAGTTTCTGCTTTTGATTCTTCCTTAGCTTCTTTTTTTTCTTTAGTTTCTTCCTTTTTTGGTTCCTCTTTCTTTTCCCCTTCGGGACTTACTTCGGTCGCAACTTTTTCTTTTTTAACTTCCTTTTTCTCTTCTTTTACTTCTTTTTTTTCCTTTACTGGTTTTTCTTTCCCTTTGGGACTTTCCTCAGTTTTTTCTTCTTTTGCTGGTTTCTTTTCAGTTTTTTCCTTAGTTTCCTTTACTTCTTCCTTTTCAGATTTTGTTTCCTTCTCTTCAGTTGTTTCTTCCACAACTTCTTCTTTTGTTTTAATATAATCTGTAATCTTTTCCTTGTCTGGGAAAACTGTGTCAGGATGTACAATCTTAACCTTGATTCCGATTGCTCCTACTTTTGGATAAGCATCTGCCTTACCATAATCAACAAGCTTTGCCTGTTCTCCGACCTTTTTTAAATAACCATAAGCGATTCTCTGTTTTCTTTTTCTTCCTGCTTTTCCTGTGATCTTTCCGCTCAAAATAATTTCTAATCCTTGCGCTCCGGATTTTTGGGTTTCATTTACTGATTTAAACACAATACTTCTCCATGAGAATCCTCTTTCAATAAGAGCTTTCATCTTGTTTGCAACAGCTTGCGCATCAAGTTCAGGGCTTTCAATTTCCCTAATCTCTAATTGAGGATTATCAATGCCAAATCTGCTCCCGATTGTTTCGGTTAATTGAGTAATATTAGAACCGCTTTTTCCAATTGCAAGTCCTGGTCTTGTAACATTAACAACAATTCTTGTTACTAACGGAGTTTTTACAATTTCTGATTTTGTAAAGCCAGCTCTATCAAGTTCTTTTGAAAGATAATCATCAAGTTCTAGTTTTTTTAATCCTTGTTCAATGAAATATTTTTCTATCATTTACTTTGCCTCCATTACAACTATTTCCAAATGGGTTGATTTGTTCTGTCTTCTTTTTCCTGAAATTCTTCCCTGGCTCTGGTATGAAGCCCTCTGGAAGCCTTGGGATGCGAACATGTGGGTTATCAAAAGATTTTCTGAATCAAGACCTTTGTAATCTGCATTAGCCTGTACTGATTCAAGCAATTCAACAAAAGCAGTTAAACACCTTTTTGGGTATCTTCCTATTTTGGTAAATCCTTTTGAAGCGCCTTTTTTGTGTCCGATTTTTTTGTTATACTTCCTTAATGGCAAAAACTCTTCTTCATTAATTATTCTCTGTAACCATGCTAGTGATTTGTCAACTCTTTTTCCTTTAATGTTGCTGATGATTTCCGTACTATACTTTAATGAAACCGGCTTGTTTTTCATCATAGCCTGTGCGGTTTTTTTGGAATTGATCTTTTGCACTTGCATTGTTTTCTTTACCATTTCATCATCTCGCTGTTATTGCAGTTGAGCTTCTTGTTGCTCCTATTCCTGCTTTTCCGTGTAACAATCTTTTTCTTGTAAGAACCATTTCTCCTAAATAGTGACCTAACATTTTTTCCTTGACCTCTACATTCACAAAATCTTTTCCATTATGAACCCCAACTGTAATTCCAACCATTGAAGGAACAACAATATTGTCTCTGTTGTGTGTTTTCACTGGTTTTGGATACTTTCCCGCAGCTAGTGTCTCTTGTGCTTTTACCACTTTTTTCAGGAAGTGTTCATCAATACCTTTTAACAACGATCTTTTTGCTCTTGTAGGACATAATTCAGCAAACTGTATTATCGATAGTCCTTTCAGTTCTTCTATTGTTTTTCCTCTGAATGTGAATTCTTTTTTAACCATGATTTAACCTCTTTACTTTTTTTTCCTTCCTGTTCTTGATGATGCGACATCTCCAACCTTTCTTCCTGGAGCTGCTCTCCTTGATGTGGACTTTGATTTTCCAGGGTGATGGTTAGCTCCGCCAAAAGGATGATCCTTAGCGTTCATTGCAATTCCCCTTACGGTTGGGTATTTCTTGTGCTTTGCTCTCATTGCAAAGTGTTTCTTTCCTGCCTTTACAAATGGCTTTTCTCTTCTTCCTCCGGAACCAACACAACCTATAGTTGCTCTGTTCTTTGGATTTAATTCCATTGTTTTTCCTGAAGGCATTTTAACATAAACTGTTTTTTTATCCTTAGTAACTATCAAAGCGTAAGTTCCAGAGCTTCTTACTAAGCTCCCCCCATCACCTGGGGTTTTTTCAACATTGAATATTGGGCATCCTTCCACACAATTTCCAATTGGTTTAACATTTCCAACCTGTAAATCAGCTTCTGTTCCGTATTCGACTTTTTGCCCTACAAACATGCCCTCTGCTGCAACACTGTATGATTGTGAACCGTTATCAAATTCTATTTTTGAGAGAACTGCGGTTCTTGCAGGATCATGAATAAGTCCAACAACTTCTCCTTTCAATGTTTTTTCTGTCATTTCTGTATAATCAACATACTGTGCCGGAGCTGCGCCTTTATTTGTTGCCACGAATACTGGGCTTCCTTTTCCTCTTCTTTGTGATTTTAATCTCTTAGGCATATTAGATTACTCCTAGTTTTGTAGCTATATCATCAGCTTTATATTTTTTGTCAATTGTAACAACTGCTTTTTTTCTTGATTTCATATCTTTAACCATGTTGACTTTGCTGACCTTAACTTTGTAAAGCCCTTCAATAGATTTCTTTACGCTGATTTTGTTTGCATTTTTATCAACAATAAATGTAAGTTTGTTTTCTGCTTCAATCATATTAACTGCCTTTTCTGTAATCAAAGGATACTTAATAATTGTCAAACCTTCAATCTCTGCTTCAATTTCTTCTAAAGTTTTTTTACCCTTTTTCACTTCTTTTTTTTCCTCTTTCTTTTCAACTTTAGGCTCAGCTTTATGAGTGTGTTTTTCAACTTTCTTAATTTCCTTTTTTGCTTTTTTCTTTTCTGCCATTTCAATTCACCTAAGCTTTTGCCTCAACTTTTGCTTTTTCTTTCGTTTTTGTTTCTTTCTTTTCTCCAGCCAATTCCTTAATTGCGTTTTCTGACCAAAGAGTCAATCTTCCAGGTAGAGTTCCTGGTGCTAAAAGATCAGCATTAATATTAACAGCGCTTATAATGTCAACTCCTTCTAGGTTTCTTGCTGCTTTGTAAACTTTTTCCGGGTTTTCAACCACAATCAAGACACTCTTTCTTTTCTTGTATTTTCTTCCTCTTTTTTTTCCTTTTCCTGGTCTTAATTGTCTTTTACTCAAAGCCTTTTCTACATCCTGATAAATATCAATTGCTTTCAAAGCATCTCTAATATCTTTTGTTTTTGTAAGATTTTCAAGTTTTGCTTCAACAATAATAGGAAACTCTAATTTTTCTCCAAACTTGTGGCCTCTTTCTTTTACTAATTCTTTTTTTCCTGTTGCTGCGATTGCTGATTCTGTAGCCTGTCTTTTTTCTTTCTTGTTGATTTTTTCTTCCCATTCCTTGTTTGGTTTTGGCGGGTGAGCTCTTGGGCCTCCGACAACAGCAGGAATACTGGCAACATGACCTGATAAAACTCCTCTTCTGTTTTTCAATCTTGGTTTTCTTGCATGACCAACGTTAATTGTCCTGTGAATATTAGGTTTGTGCCTAGCACCAATATATTCAGCAGTATTAGCCCTTCCTGCTTCTGGTTTAGGGAAACTGTTCTGAACACCAGCAGACTGAATAGCTTGTACTGCTCTTTTAATCAATTCTTTATTAACATCAGCAGAGAACTGTTTTGGTAAAGTAACCTCTGAACCTTTTTTTCCATCCAAACCTAAAACACGGGCTTTCATTTCTTTTCAGCTCCTTTAGATTCTTCTTTAGCTTCAGCTTTTGCTTCCTTTACTTTTTCTTTAACTTCTTTTTTCTCAGGCTTTGCTTCTTCTTTCTTCTCAACCTTTTCTTCCGTTTTCTTTTCTTTTGCTGGTTCAGATTTCTTTTCTTCCTTTACCGCTTCAACCTTTTCTTCTGTTCCATATGGTAATTGTAAATCAGTGTATTTTGCTAAGTTTTTGTCAACTTTTCTTATTGCGTGTCTTAATGCAATTGTTCTTTTTGCCGGCCCCGGAACTGATCCAGATACAACAATAAAATCATTCTTTAAAATTCCGTAATTTACTAATCCTTGTGGCGGGCTTATTGTTTTTGGATCGTTTTCAACAAAAAGAATCCTCTTGTTGTATTCTGTTCTTGTATGATATCCCATTTGTCCTGGTCTTGGCACAGTCCACATTACTGTAGCTGGATGCCATGGACTTATTGATCCGACTGCTCTGTGTTTCTTTGCTTTAGGCCTCTGGATTTTAATTCCAAATCTTTTTACAGGTCCTTGGAATCCTTTTCCTTTGTTTACTGCCCTAACATCAATAAATTCCTGTACTTCAAAAACATCATTAATTCTTATTTCTTTTCCAAATTTTTCTTTTGCAAATGCTAATTGCTGTTCAATAGTTCCGTTAAGTGTAAGTTCTGCCACATCAGCTTTCTTTTTCCCGATTCCTGTAGCACTTGGCTGTAATTCTGATAATAGTACAACTTTTACTGCTTTTTCCTTGAATTTTTCAAGGTCTTCAAATTTAGAATAAGTTTTTGTTCCTTCACTCTTACTAGTACCTTCGGCTGAACTTCCTTTGGTTGTTTTTGTTTGCTTTTTTCCCTGTTTTTTGAAAGCTTTTACTTTGTCTCTCAGGTGCTTTCCCGGCTTTTCAATAGTGGCTTCTCCCAAAGCTTTTAGGCCATCAGTTGTTTTTTTGTAAACCCTAGCCCCTATGATTTTGATTGGTGGGCATTCGATAATGGTTGCAGGAATTGCTGTTTCAGTGCCAAAATTTACGCTCTTTTCCTGTGCGTTCTTGCCAAAAATAGTGGTCATTCCTGCTTTAAATCCAAAGAAATTGATTGGTTTTGAGGATTCTGTTTTGATAGTTGGATAAGTAGAAAAATTGGCTAATTGCCTCTTAGCCCTTACCCTTGGGTAATAAGCCAGGCTTCCTGATCTGGGTTTGTGTCCTCCGACTATTTTTGATCCATCCTAAAATACTGAATATTTGGCGTACTAACCCCTCTCACCAAGGGATTCCTATGCTAAATTCCGAAAAAAATAGTGTTTTTCGGCATTTATATCCCAAAAAGATTTATTTGGAATACAGTGTGCACCAATCTAATAATCTGCTTTGAAAGCTTTTAAAAAGGTATGTGAAATAAGATTTGCGAAAAACTTACTAGTTCGCATATTGCGGTTGATTAGTAAATACTTTATAAAATTATTAGTAAAAATGGAATTAACTATTTAATATTAGTCAAATTTAGAACACATTGCAGATGCGCTTATTAGATTGCTTATGCTCATATGATCGAGTCCATATGCGGTTGATCCACCACAAGCAACATGCCATCTATCATTAGTAATTTGGATCTCCAATTTCTAATGGGCTGTGTCCGGGGTCGTAGTTATCAACGTTATATGGAACTCCTATCCCAGTTACAATTCCAATAGTTACTAACGCTATTAGAGTAGTGATGATTATTCTTGCTGCGTTTTTTTCAATTAGTGATTTCATTGTATTTATTTAGTGTTTTAAAAGTATTTAAAGTTTTATGGTAGGTTTTATTGGAAAGCGATGAAAACTACTCTTGGGGTGTAATTCCTTGTATAAGTGTAATCTAATGTGTTTCCTTGAAGAGTTATATATATCGTAGTTTCTTGACTTCCATAGTCTCCTGTAAATGCCACATCCGTATCTCCCTGAAATGCAACCCATGAAGAATCTGCATCCCCCCATCCCGAACTAATTATCAAAACAAAAGCAGGATCGAAATCAAAAGTTACCGTTCCACTTGTTGGATCCACCGCAATATCCACAAATTTAATTTGTCTTGAACCTCCACCTGGTCCACTACTTGTTAGACATGAGGGTGTTCCCCCGAATGCATTAGCACATATATTTCCTTCTACGTCTAGGTCTCCTGTGCTTCCTGTTAATTGCATGCTTAATGTTTCTGCTCCGTCTGCGCCTTTATAGAATTCTATGTTGCTAGTATCTGATCCTCCTCTTATTAGAAATTTTGTTGACTGATTCCCCAAAGCATCTCCTGTTGTTAATTCCAAAGTATTACCCAAACCAACTTTTCCCTGTGTTATTCCCACATCATATCCTCCTGCTCCTGCGTTTAATGCTAATATTCCTGACGGTGCATTTGTTGCTCCTATTGCTAGTGGTCCTCCAAGGGTTGTTGTTCCGGTAAATCCTGAAGCATCTGAGTTTTCATCCAATACTTCTAATAATGTTGATGATCCTGTGCCTCCAACAACCGATAATGGGTTTAAAGTAGTACCATCGCCTGTCAAATTAGCATCAGATTGTACTGTTTGTGTTCCCCAGTTATCTGCACTTCCACTCCCTGTTGGCCAGCTTGATATGCAATTTAGGTTGAGGCATAGTTTGACTCCGGAGGGTATTTCTACTTTGCGTGCGCCTGTTCCACCATCATGTAAGATTAGTTCTGGTTCTCCTACGGTGGTATCGCCTTCATGGTAGGCGTTAAGTATGCCGGTGGAGTCTCCGCTGGTGGTGTTGTGTGCGGAGCTTAAGAGTAAGCTGGCGTCTCCGTTGCTTCCGCCGGGTCTTCTGACTGATAGTCCATATGGGGTTGAAGATGTTCTTAATTCTAAAAAACCGTTAGCGCTGTTTATTTGTACTCCGTCTGTGTCACTTAGCTTTAGTGGGCCTGATGTTCCTGATCTTATTTGGTTTGGTACTACTAGGTCTCCATAGATGTTTACTGAACCTGTGCTTGTGATGAGTTCTGGGACAAGCCTTCCTAAGTGTAATTGTTTGTTATTTCCGTTTATTCCGATTATGTTATTGTTGTTTAATTCGAATGGTGCTACTGAGCCTGCTTCCATATAGTTAGCTCCGTCTGCTGGGCTCATTATCCAGAACCATCCTGTTGCATCTCCGGTTGTGTATAATCTTACGCCTCTTGAATCACTTAGATCGTGTCCTGGGTCTTGTTGTCCGACAGCTGCTCCTGGTCCGCCAGGGCCAGAGATAGCAATTCCGACTAAGCTTACAAATATAACAGTTATTACTAAAAGTTTTGAGAAATTCATGTGAACCTAAATTCTAAAGTTCAATGTAATATATATATGTTTCTAAAAAAATTGATTTTTATTCCCGAGAAACAAGAATTAGTCCTACTAAAAGAACAAGCAAAATTAGCCCTAACAGCAAACCATTCTCACTTAGGAATGAAAATCCTGTTGCTAAAAAACCGTTATTTTCTTCTGTTTGTTCACGTTCGTTTTCTATTGGAATATAAATTTCAGTAACTTGAGGAGCTATTGGTTGAGAAGCAACCTGAATAACATTAGTATACTTTTGTAAGTATTCTCTATCATCAGCTTTAACATCAAAGAAGATTGTTCCTTCTTCATCCAGACCATTAATTGTTACAATTCTTGTGCTTAATGTTTTTGGGCTTAGGGTAAATTCTTTTGGAGAAACTAAAACATCATTAGAATAAACTTTTACTGTGATAACTTCATTGCTCGGGTTATCAACCTCAAATGTAACAAAGCCTGCTTTTCCTTTAACCTCAATCTCTGCAGGATTGTAAAGCTTAACCTGATCAATTCCTGGTTCATTATCTAATCCATTAACTCTCACATAAAAAGTATCTGATGCTAATACGCAATTCAAGCCTGAATTAAAGTGGCCATTAATTGTAACATAAGCGCTCCCTGTACTGTCTTCCTCAGGATCAGAACCATGAGCCCTTACTTTTATTGCGGTTGTCTGTCCTGAATAAACAGTGCTTAGCTCTCTATAAGCTTCGATTCCAAAGTCAGGGCTGTAATCAACAGCTTCAATATTATCTATGTGGAAGTTTTCTGTTGAGTAATTTCTGAAAGTAAAATAAGCTGTTTTATCATAATTAGCATTAACAACAAAGTTTTCTTCTCCTATTGAAAGAGAGCTACAGTTAGCTGCTGGAATTTGAGGTTCTGCGTAATAAGTTAAAATTGTTTCTGGAAGTTCCTCTTGAACCGGTTCAG
This sequence comes from Candidatus Iainarchaeum sp., assembly GCA_002687735.1. Classification (GTDB taxonomy): domain Archaea; phylum Iainarchaeota; class Iainarchaeia; order Iainarchaeales; family Iainarchaeaceae; genus UBA493. The sequence continues at coordinate 77,550 of NZBD01000004.1, forward strand.
GTTCAACTTCTACCCATTCCTGTTGGGTTTCTCTAGCAACATTAAAAGAAGTACTTCCCTGAGTATTGCAATAAGGTCCGTTTTCATAAATACAATTATCCTCTGGTTCGGGTTGAGCAAAACCATTTACATTAACATAAAAATCTCTTTCCAAATCGCTTCCTGAACATCTAACCCCGTCTCTGAAAGTCCCTATAACATTAATAGTGCCCCTTCTTGCTTGGCTTGTAACATAAGGTTCAACTCCCAAATCAAACTCGATTCTTTCAGTTGAATTACTTCTCACAACCCCATCATGTTCAATGTTTGAAACATCTATATCAAAGCCATCAACATAAATGTACGCATTCTCCAAATCCATGTCCATTGAAGAATAATTGTTTATGTAAAAGATCACACTTCTTTCAGTTCCGGGATTAATGCGAACATTGCTCACACTCAAACTAGCTTCTCTACAATCTGTTCTAACTGTCGGGTGATAATTTTGTCCTGTTAGAACTGCTGAGTTTGTGGGATAATTTCCGGTTTCTGCATAATAAGTATCGTAAACCGTTGGGGGGTAATAATAAGCTCCGTAATAACTTGGTGCGTAAGAATCAATCCAGCCAGGGGAATAATTCCAATAATTGTTGTAGTAGTAATAATTGGGGCCGTAATAAGAGTAATAGTTTGCGTAAGGGTTTCTTGAAAAACCATCATCAAAAGTGTACCATCCTGGTTCAAAGTAATGGTAGTTTCCGTAAGAGTAAACTCTGTAAGGATAATCAAAATAATACCAGTTATCGGAAGTGTATGAGTAAGGGGCATCAGAATAATAGTAGTTTCCGCCGCTGGAAACCTCAAAATAAAAATTATCCCCGTAATAACTCAAAAAGAAGCTTGCACTCGCTACGCTCGCTGAACTAATAAAGAACAGTAATGCTATTGCAAGTAATCCCCAAGTTTTCATATTTTCAACTCTTAGTTAATCCATGAAGGATAATTGTTGTATCTGCTGTTGTAATTATACCCGTTATTACTCGAGTAGTAATAATAGTCAGGGTAATAATCGTTGTAGTAATTGTATCCGTAGGAGTTCCCGTAATAGTTAGGGTAATAGTTGTATCCGTAATAATCTGGAGCGTATGACCAATAACTATCAGGGTAATATGAATTGTAGTAACTGTCGTACTGGTATGGTGCTACGTAGTAGTCCACATAATAATCGTAATAATTTCCTGCCACAATAGTGTAGTGGTTTCTGTAAGCCCCATCATACACGTATGGGTAATATGCGCTTGCTTGTGCTGCAAAAATAATCATTAATCCAAGAATCAACCATTGTTTCAAATTATATTCCCCCAGCTCTCAGAGCCTATACCTATTGCTGCTGAACCAATATATAAACCTTTTCCTTTGTTCACGGGATTAAGTTATTTATAAAGGTTGTTTTGTCTCAGCAAGCTTAATAAAGCGCATAGCACTTATTTTTTAGTGATACAAAATGTCACCTAAGCCTACATCCAAATACCGAAGAGGAGATTCTTCCAGTTCAGGCAGGAAATCTCCAGGGTCTGAAAATCGCAGGTATAAAAGAGAAGGTATTGGTGAGGTTCAGGGTACTCGTAATTCTGGACGTGGTATTTTAACTCATATGCCTAACCCTCCTAGGATGAGTAGTGGCAAAGCAAGTGTGTTTGATGGTGTCTGGAAGCAAATAACTACAATTAACCCTGATCTAGAAAAAAGGGCTGGAAAGGAACAAAAGTTTTATGGTAGCTTAGCTAATCCTAAGGGGATTAAATATTTAGAATTCCGCAGGGATTATTGGAGAAGGCATCTTACACGATTAAGAGGATATGCAAGAAGAAAAGCAGGAAAAGTAAGGCAGGGTGATGCTAGCTTAAAAGAAGAGCTTGAAGACAGAATTGCCAAAATAACTTCCTATCTTAAATATGCACGATCTAAGCAATAATTATTTCTTTTTTGAACGTCTTTTTTCCCCTTTCCAATTAATCAATGGTTTTATCTGGGTAACAATTTTCACACTCTCTTTCTGAGCATCCATTACCTCATAAATGTCCTTATAAGCCATTGGCGCTTCATCAATGGTTCCTTCCGAAACGGTTCCTTTAATGCCTTTCATACTTTTTTCAAACTCTTTCATGGAAAACTCTTTTTGTGCCTGAGTCCTGCTGTACTTTCTTCCTGCTCCGTGAGAAGAACTATTAAGAAATTCAGCATTCCCTAATCCCTCAACCAAAAAAGAACCATCCCTCATGTTGCCAGGAATAACTCCTCTTTCGCCTTTCTTTGCAGGAGTAGCTCCTTTTCTGTGAATAAAATAACCATCATCAGGAACCGCGTGATTATGGTTCTTATTTACCCACAATTCCCATTCAATCTTTTCCCCAAGAACTTCTTCCAAACTTAAAATTACTTTCCTTGCCATTTCCATCCTGTTAAGCAAGGCAAATTCAAGGCTAAAATCAAGGATATTCAAATACTCCTTTCCAGTATCAGAGTCCTTATGGATTGGATAAGTTTTTTCAAATTCTTTATCTCCCTTGGCACTTTGTTTCATATAAAACTCAGCAACCTTATAACCAACACCGCGAGAACCTGAATGGATCACAACCCACACAGCGGAAAGGTCCGCTGCCAGACCTGTACCATCTTCGCTTGAGCTCGATAGTACTTCCTCAGAATAACCAAGCTCTATGAAATGGTTCCCCGAACCAACAGTCCCTAAATGCTGAACAGCTTTACCCTCTAAAAATTGCAGCACTTCTTTCCTGTGGGGTTTTTTCTTAAACTCATTCAAAAGCTTTTCATACTCTGCAAGAGTCCCATCAGAAATATTTTTCTTCTCATTTATTTCACCAACGCCCATCGGAACTCTGGCTTTCACAGAATCAAAAATCTTATTCTCATTTTCTTTTATCTTTTCTAACAAATTTTTTCCTTTAATTTCAACAGCAATAACCCCGCAACCAATATCAAAACCAACCCAAGAAGGAACAACATAATCCTTAGTAACAAGAACAGCGCCAATCGGAGCCACATATCCCTTATGAGCATCGGGCATCAAAGCAGCTTTAGAAACAAACTCCTGCTCATAGCAATGCTTAAATTGCTGCAAAGTATCCTCATCCGGATTAAGAGCGAAATTGTTTATTTTTTTCATAAGAATAAGTTATTAGGAAAAATTGTTTAAAACAAAAAGTAGTTATGTAGAAGTTATTTGTTTTTTTCTTTCAATTCTATTTCTAAATGCACTTTCTCAGGAATTTCAACTCTCATAACTCTTCTGAGTGTTGTCTCATCAGCCTGAATATCTATAATTCTTTTATGAATTCGCATCTGCCACTTTTCGTAAGTTTCAGTGCCACCGCCACAAGGACTCTTCCTAGTGGGTATAAGCATTTTTTTTGTAGGTAAAGGTATTGTTCCAGAGTGTCTAGCACCTGTACGTTTAGCTACTTCCTGTATTTTACCACAGATATCTTCCAACTCTGTGAAATCTCCTGAACTCAGTTTTAATCTTGCGGTTTGCATTTTTATCACTAAAAAGAAATTAATTTGGGGAAAATCCCCCAATTTTATTCAGTTACTTTGGAGTAACGCTAAGGATTACTCCTGCTGCAACTGTCTGTCCCATGTCTCTGATTGCAAATCTTCCTAACTGTGGGAACTTCTTGTATTCTTCCACACATACAGGTTTCAAAGGAACAACCTTAACAACTGCTGCGTCTCCGGTTTTCAAGAATTTAGGGTTCTCTTCCTTAACTCCGCCTGTCTTAGGATCAAGCTTTTTCTGTATTTCAGTAACAGTACAGCTTAACTGTGCTGTATGCATATGGAATACAGGTGTGTAACCAACAGGAATTGCTGTTGGATGACTTAATACAACGATTTGTGCTGTAAACTCTTTTGCAACGGTTGGAGGATCACTTGTGTGACCAACAACGTCTCCTCTTGCTATGTCTTTCTTTTCAAGACCTCTGACGTTGAATCCAATGTTGTCTCCAGGTTTTGCATCCGGCAACTGTTCGTGGTGAGCCTCAACAGACTTAACCTCTCCGGTTTTTCCTGATGGCATTACAACAATTTTATCTCCTGGTTTTAAAATTCCAGTTTCAACTCTTCCAACAGGAACAGATCCAACACCCTTGATGTTATAAACATCCTGAACCGGCAACCTTAGTGGCTTGTCAGTTGGTAAAGCTGGAGCTTTAAGATCATCTAGTGTATCAACCAATGTCTGGCCTTTATACCATCCCATTTTTCCTGTTGATTTCGCAAGATTTTCTCCTTCCCATGCTGAAATAGGTACATACTGAACCTGATCTTCTTTGTAACCAATTCCGGTCAAAAGTTTTTTCATTTCATCCTGAACCGCTTTGAACTTAGCTTCATCGTATGAAACTTCGTCCATTTTGTTTATTGCAACAATTAATTGTTTCAAACCCATTACCTGTGCCAGGAATGCGTGTTCTTTTGTTTGTGGCTGAGGCCCTTCTTTACAAGCAACAACCAAAACACCAGCGTCCGCCTGAGAGGTACCCGTAATCATGTTTTTTACAAAGTCTCTGTGGCCTGGGGCATCAATTATAGTGAACTGATTTTTCTTACCAGTGAATTTTTTATAAGCAACATCAATGGTTACTCCTCTTTCTCTTTCTTCCTTGAGGTTATCCATTGCGTATGCAAATGCAAATGTTCCTTTTCCTTTTGCTTCAGCTTCTGCTTGTAATTTTCTGTATTCCTGCTCAGGAAGAGCTCCGGTATCATAAAGCAGTCTTCCGACTGTTGTTGACTTACCGTGGTCAACGTGTCCTATGAACACCAAATTAAGATGTGGTTTTTCTGCCATTATAATTCCTCCTTAAATAATCCAAAAATTCCTAAAAACGCGTTAAACCCGCTTTTAAATGCTAAATACTACTAATAAAAAACATTTATAAAACAACCTTTTCTTTTCTTGAGAAGAAAAGAAAAGCTTGGACAAAAGAAAAGAACCCAAATTTATGGCCTTATTCCCTTGCTAAGAGCAATATAACAGTTAGTGCAATAAACACTATAAATATTGGCGGTATTTCCGGGGTTGCTGTTGTTCCGCCGCCTGGTAAATCACCGGCATCAACGATTGTTATTGTTCTAGATGCTGAATTGTTTACAAGATGATTTTCTCCTGAAAGAGGTGATGCATTAACTACAAGTGTCACAAGACCCCCTGAAAGATCATCAACATTTAATGTAACCTCCTGTAAATTGTCTCCTTCGGTCAAGGAAACTGAATTGCTATTCATTGTTGTTCCACCTGCACTAACTGTTATGGTTGTTGCTGGCGATGCATGTGGTTCTTTCAAATATACGTTAAAGTTCAGTGTAACAGTTTGGGCAGGATCAGCATTTCTAATGTATTCAGTAGGATCAATTACTAAATCTTTTACTAGAATAAAATCTTCAGTTCCTGCTCCGCCTCCAAAGCATGTTTCGCCTGGTAATAAAGTTGATCCAAAGCAATTGCATACTACTTCTGTTGGTGATTCGTCATCTGGGCAAGTTTGAAGGGTTGTTGATGTTTCAACTGTAATTGCAGTACTACACGTACCAATGCCGGTTCCTGCAGCATTAATATTTGTTGATCCTGCCGTGTTTCCGGTTACAAGGCCTGTTGCATCAACGCTTGCTATGGCGGTGGCATCAGATGAGAATGTTAAAGTAGGGCAGATAGTTTCTATTTCCCCTTCTGCATAACAAATTGCTGTTGCCTGAGTTGTTTGGGTTTCCTCAATAATTGTTTCTGCAAGTGTTAAAATACACCCGGTTGCTGGTTCTGGTGGTAGAGTTCCGCAGCAAATTTTTGTATTATAAGTATTATACTCTGCTATGTGTGCATTGGTTACGGAATTAACTGTTGCTCCTTGCTGACCACTAATGCTTGCAATTCCAATTTCCGGACATTCTCCTGGAATAGTATAACAAAATGTGGTTCCTCCGTTGCTTATGCTAACCGCTACAGGATAAGATCCATCAGGTGTTTGGACATGTGCATTTGTTGTATCTGATAA
>NZBD01000005.1 GCA_002687735.1 Candidatus Iainarchaeum sp.
GATGGTTCTGCTACCAGTTTTACCTGAAGTCACATTGATTACTAGCAGGTTGTTTTGTCGAGTAATGTTTTTGGCTTCCAAACTTAACAGTTCATGTGGTCTGCAACCAGTTGAAAGCCATAATCCAGCCCAACAAGCTTGTCTTTCAGAAAACTTTTGCGATTCCTTTATGTACTCGCTAATTTGTTCTTCGTTCCAAAATTCATGTGGGTCAACAAGACGCTTTGAACCATTTTTCTTTTTAGGTGATTTCAAGAAATCACTGTCAATCAAGTCAAAGTACTTTTTCTTGTCCAAGAGCCTCAAGAATTGCTTAAGAGTTCTACGGTAATAAAGGGAACTCTGCATTCCTCTATCCCTCATAGTGTTATTGAATTTGATTAGATCTTCTTCGGTTAAATTATCCAAAGGTTTGTCAATCATTTTGCATATTGCGGTTAAGCGAATGAGGACAGTGTAAATCCTGTGATCTCCTGGTTCGCTTGGAGTTGCCTTGAATTTCTCCACAAATTGAATAAGTAGCTCAGAATTAGATCGACCTACTTTTTCTTGCAGGTTAGCAAGATAATTTTCTAGTGTTGTTTTGTATTCTTTCATTATATTCCCCCTGTTTTCTCAATATTTAAAGAGTGGGGATTATAACCGAATAAGCACTATGCCCCCAACGGGATTTGAACCCATGTTACTGGCTTGAAAGGCCAGTGTCCTTGACCGGGCTAGACGATAGGGGCACGCCGTTTGCGTCCGGCGGTAACGCGTACCATCTTCGCCTTGTGGCTCGATGCTACTTGCTCCGCTTTCAGCAATACCTTCAAAATGAAGGTTTTTAATAGTTTCACTTTAGGATTAAGTAATAACCCAATAAGAAAACGTTTTGTAAATTGTTTTTAAAACTATGTAAAGGTATTTGAAATGGCATTATCACCAGTAGCAACAAAAAGAGTATTTCAGGATGTATGGATCTGCATGAATTGCAGTGCAAAGAATAAAGGCCAAAAAGGCAAGCCAGCGGCTAAATGCAGAAAATGCAGCTCCAAAAGAATGCGATTAAAGAAGAAAGGAAAGAAAAAAGCAGGCTAAATAACCTGATTTAAACTATTTTTCAGTCAAAAAAGCCACAAATAACTTTAATTAAACATCAAATACCAATAATCACTATGAACAAATATCTTTCCTTACTAAGGCCACTGAATGGAATAATCTCAATGTTCGGGGTTTTCACTGGGTATTCAATAGCCCAAAAAGCATTCACCTTTAATCTTGAGCTTTTCATAGGCATGATTGCGGCTTTTTTAATTACAGGCGCAGGGAATGTGATTAATGATTATTATGACCTTGAAATTGATAAAAAACTTAACAAAGCAATCCAGCAAACTAAAGATAAAAAATTACTTGTTTATTCAGGAATTCTTTTTGCAACAGGAATTTTAATTTCATTTTTGCTGAACATTCACGCAGTTGTTATTGCAATTGCAGTTTCAGTTCTTTTAATTGCTTATTCAACAATTATGCAAAAATACAAGTTTTTGGGAAACTGGGTTGTAGCATTAGGAACAGCACTAACACTAATCTACGGAGCATCAATAATTCAGAATTACGATTCGATTTTCATTCTTGCAGGATCAGCATTACTTGCAAACGCAGCAAGAGAAATAATAAAAGACACCGAAGACTTGAGAGGAGATTCCGGAATCAAAACTACGCTTCCAATGCTACTTGATTTTGGGGCAATTAAATCAATAGTTCTGTTGCTTTATTCCCTTGCAATTATTTTAGCAGCATGGGCATGGGTGCTTGGGTTTATGCAAGGACCTTATTACATTCTTTTAATTCTGGCAGCAGGAATTTTGTTTTTTAATTCATGGAAATTTTTAAGAGGAAAAAAATTCAAAACCGCACAACAATACTCTAAATACGGGATGATTGTTGCACTATTAGCTTTCTTAGGCGGGATACTTTGACTCGCGAACAGATGATTTCCAGAGTAGTAACTGCACTTAAAAAAAATGATTTTCACATAGCAACATTTTTCGGATCAAATACGTGTTTTGATTTAATTGCAAAAAACCAGAACATTACTCTTGCAATAAAAATTTACGAAAACATTGACTCAATAAGAAAAGAACAGGGAGAAGAACTGAAAAAATTAGGGCAGACAATAAATGCTACATGTTTAATCATTGGTGAAAAAACAAAAGTATTCAATTTGAAAGATGACACGGTTTATAACCGATATGATATTCAAACAATCACCTCAAAAGCATTTGAAAAAGTTCTTGATCATGAAACTTTACCTTCAAAATATTTCAAAGGAAAATATATTGTTGATATGGATTTTAATGAACTGAAAAGGAAAAGAGAAAAACTTAATATTTCACTGCAGGAACTTGCAAACAGAATTGGTGTTGCCACGGATACCATGAATAGATTTGAAAGGGGTTCAAGCACGTCTCTTGAAACAGCAAAAAAGCTTGAACATGAATTAGATGAAAATCTAGTAAAGGAAATAGATATTTTAGGAAAACACCCGCATAAAAAAGATTTTGATGATGAACCAAACGAAAGGTTGCTTGAAAAGGTGCATGATATCGGTCTGAAAATGGCGTTATTTAATCATAGTCCTTTCAAAGCAATTGGCTCATCTGACCACAACTTGTTTATTACAACCGGAAAGGGGAAATTTGACATTCCAAAAAAAGCACTTGAACTGAAAAAAGCAAGTACAGTTGTTAATTCTGATTCAATAATTGTTACAACAGAATACAAGTACAAGAACATTGATGGTGTTCCTGTTATTGAGGAATCTGATTTAGAAACAATAAGCAAACTTAAGGATCTTAAAAAAATTATTCGCGAAAGAGAACAGGAATGAATATGGATTTTGAAGCAGAAAGAAAAAGACTGGTTGAGTATATTTCAGGATTTGCAATAACAAGCGATGGAATTAAAAAAGCAGTATCAGAGGTAAAAAGGGAAAACTTTCTTTCAGAAAACCTTAAACAGCATGCTTACGATGATAATGCTGCTCCAATAGGATATGGACAAACTATTTCTCAACCATCAACTATAACTGTAATGCTGGAACTGCTTGGCGTAAAAAATGGAATGACTGTTTTGGAAGTTGGTTCAGGATCAGGATATGTATTAGCTTTACTTTCAAAACTAGTTGGAAAAGAAGGCAAAGTTTATGGTATTGAATATTTGAAAGAACTTGCAGAAGCTTCCAAGGAAAACCTGAAAAAAGAAAAAATCGAGAATGTGAAAGTTAAGCAGGGAGATGGTTCTTTAGGCTGGGAAAAAGAAGAATTTGACAGAATACTTATCAGTTGTGCATGCCCTTTTATTCCAAAAACACTTTTTGATCAACTAAAAGAAAAAGGAAGGATTGTAGCTCCGGTCGGGGACCCAGGAACACAGGTTTTGGAGATTTTAATGAAAGAAAAAGGAAAACCGTTCAAGAAAAGCTATGAAGGGAGCTTGTATACTTTTGTTCCACTAAAGGGAAAACACGGTTATTCAACAAACTTATAGTTCGTTTTTTTCAGGTTTACAAATGCTTTACCTTTGCCTTTTACAGGAATTTTAAATTTTGCTTCTAGGTTTTTTCCTTTCTTTTTTGCTTTAATTAGAACATAATCATTTACAAAATTCTTTACAAAAGAATTTTTTGGTTTAGAAAATATTTCCACCGGAAAACCTGATTGCTCTATTTTCCCGGAATTCATTACAATAATTTTATCGCTTAAGAAAAACGCCTCATCAATATCATGCGAAACAAAAATCATTGTCAAACCAGTTTTCTTTTGGAGTTCTTTCAAAAACAATTTCATTTTCTCTTTTAACGGAGCATCCAAACCATTAAGCGGTTCATCAAGGAGAAGAAGTTCGGGCTGAAAAGCAATAGCCCGTGCAATAGCAACCCTCTTTTTTTCACCGCCGCTTAAATTATTAACTTTTCTTTTTTCAAACCCGCTAAGATGAACAAGCTTTAATGCTTCTTTTACTTTTTTTAGCACATTTGCCTGCTTTTTCATTTTAATTCCAAAAGCAACATTGTCAAAAACATTCAAATGAGAAAAAAGCGAATCTCCCTGAAAAACAAAACCAACATTTCTTTCCTCTGAAGGAAAGTTAGTTACATTAGTTTCATTGAAAAAAATATTTCCGGAAACAGGATTTTCAAGTCCGGCAATAGATCTTAACAGAGTTGTTTTTCCGGAACCGCTTGGACCAACAATAGCAGTAAAGGAACCTTCCTGGATTTCCAGAGAAAGGTTTTTCATTTTCCAATCAGAATACACAAGGTTTATTTTTTCGATTTTCAGTTTCATTAAAACACACTTTCATCCTTAGAGAAATATTCTATTGCATAAAAACTCAAAAAGCTAATGGAAATAAGAACAACCCCCATAGCTGCTGCAGCAAACAGATCAAAGGTTGTTAAAAGCCGGTAAATGTAAACCGGCATTGTGGCATAAATCCCATCATAAAGCAAAAGCACTAAACCAAGTTCTCCAAGAGAAACTGCAAAGCTTAAAGCAAGAGAAACTAAGAGTGAGTTCTTTATTCTGGGAAATTGCACAAACCGAAAAACCTGAAGCTCATTTGCACCTAGGGTTTTGGCTGCATCAAGGCTTTCAGAATCTATCCTGCTTAAAGCATTATTAATGATTCTGAATGCGAACGGAAACGCAAATATTGCATGCCCAATAGCAATTATCCAAAGCTGACCTGTTCCAAAGCCAAGCCAATAACCCAACCCTAGGGTTATTACCGAAACAGCCACAGAAGCACTTAGAAAAACTTCCGAAAATCTTACTCTTGTTTGCTTAAGTGAAGCAATTAACCCAAAAAAGGTTGCAACTATTGAGGAGACAAAAGCAAGGATAAGACTGTACACTATTGATAAAAGCGGAGTTGTTCCTAACAAACTAACATTACTTGGGAATATGATTTTTTCAAAAGCTTTCAAAGAGAACTCTCCAAGTTTTTGATCAAAAAAAGCAAAAAATACTAAAGAAATTAAAGGAAGAACAATAAATATTATTCCTGCCAGAATGATTAGGGATTCAAAAAAACCTTTTAAAGAATTAAAATTTAATTTTTCAGGTTTCTCAGTATTTAAAGAACTTTTTATTGCATATTTTTTGGAAAAATAAATGTAACCATAGCCAACAATACTTAAAATTAAAAACTGAAAAAAAGCAAGTAACGCCCCTACTTCAAAATTAAAGTTTCTGGTTATTTGCCTGTAAATTTCAACCTCAAAAGTTGAAAACTGCAAACCTCCAAGTGTTAATACAATTGCAAAGCTCATGAAAGTATAAATGAAAACCAACGAAGCACTTGCTGCTAAAGAGGGAATTAATTGAGGAAGAGTTACATTAAGAAAAACTTGGAATTTATTTGCACCGAGAGTTTTTGCTGTCTCTTTCATTGTTTTATCTGTGTTTTCCCATGCATTTGAAACAAAACGCATCACTATTGGGAAATTATAAAATGTATGCGCAAGAATTATTCCTGAAAACCCATAAAGAAACTGGATGTGTTCTTCAAAACCCAAAAAGTCTTTCAAAAATAAATTAATCCAGCCATTGTTTCCGAAAATTATCACAAAAGAAATAACAACCAAAATTGATGGAAACACAAATGGAATTAATGAAAGTGATTTGACAACTTTTTTTCCGGGAAAATCTCTCCTTGCTAAAACATAAGCCATTGGCAGGCCAACCAAAACCGCAAACAAGGTTGAGATTACAGCTTGCGAAAAGGAATTCCATAATAAAAAATCGTTTTTCAGAAGAACTTCAATAAAAAGTGCAAATGTTTCAAAACCGGAAGAAACAGCTCTGGAGAGGACTAATAATAAGGGATATAAAAAAAAGAAAAAGAAGAAAAGACCAAGCAAAAGCTTGGCACTTATCCAGATAGCATTATTTTTTCCCATTCGGAAATCCATTCCTCTTGCTTTTCATCAACCAATTCCGGATCTAATTCCAGCTGAGTTTCTGGCTGCAAAGCATAATCCTGAAATGCCTGTGGTAACTCAACATTTTTGTTTACCGGAAACATGAACTGATTGAAAGGGATTTCTTTTTGGAATTCCTCTGTTAAAGAAAATTCAATGAATTCCTCAGCACGTTTTCTGTTCTTTGTTCCTTTCACAATCCCCATGCCTTCTATTTGCACATAATGTCCTTCTTTAAAGTCGGCTGCTAAATAAGTTTCAATTCCTTCAAATTCAGCATAGTACGGAGGAGATGTTCCATAACTCAGGTATATTGGAACTTCTTTCACTGCAAATAACCCAGCAGATTCATCCCAGCCATCGGTTACGGTTAGTATATTTGGTTTGAATTCAGTCCAGAAATCTTTGTAACCAGGATCCCCATAAACTGCTATTGTCCAGAGCAGTAAACCTAATCCGGGAGAAGAGGTTCTGGGGTTCTGGATTGCTATTTTATTTTTCAGGCTTGAATCTAATAAAGAATCAAAACTATCCAGTTCAGCTACTACTTCTGCATCATAAACAAATGCGAAGTAACCATAATCATATGGTGTTAGATATTTGTCCTGTGAAAACTTTATTTGTTCAGGAATAAGCGAAGCATTGCTTGGAGTAAATTCTTCCAAAACCCCTTGTTCCAAAGCATCAAAAATAAGACTATTATCTAAACCAATTACCAAATCTGCTTTTGGATTATCTTTTTCAAGGATTAATGCATTTAAAACCTGTCCGGCGTCTCCCTTTGAAACCATATTCACTTTACAATTACATTTCTCTTCAAATTTAGGAACTACTTTTGGCCCTAATCCATACTCAGAAACCATTGAGTCATAAGTGTATATTGTTAAATCTCCGGTTGGTTGCTGTGCACATCCTGAAACAATAAGCACTGAAAATAATATTATTGTTATAATTTTATTCAAATTAACTCACCTCAAAGAAAGCAAGAAAGTGAATATTTAAAATCAGAACCATTTTCTGAAATGAACACACAGGAGTGTTCCGTCTTTGAACGTAATTGAAACTTTTTTCTTTTTAAACTCATTACTGATACCTATTCCTATTCCGAAACGCAAAGTATAATTTTCAAGCTCATACTTGAAACCCTTCAAAGTAAGTCCTTTTACATCGCCTTTCAAAGGGAATAATGAAATTGCTTCATGAGGAACCCCCTTGATAGACAATTTTTTTGGAACCAAATAAATTTCCTGATTTTCATGAATTATTTTTGCTTCAATATTTTTTGGAATCTGGGTTAAAATAAAAACATTAGTAAGAGTCATATCTGCTCTGCTTCCAAGAGCACCCATAATATTAATTTCCCTGAACTTGTTTTCAATACAATAATCCAGAGCCAATTCCAAATCAACCTTATCTTTCTCACGCGGGAATTTTATCAATTCCACTCCTTTAAATTTTTTCAGAGCATTTTTTGAAATGGAATCCATATCCCCTATAATTAGGTCTGGTTCGAATTTTGTTTTAATAAGTTTATTTGCACCACCATCAGCACAAACAATAAAATCTCCTTTAGAAATGTGCGAATAAAGATGTTTTGTATTAACACTGCCATTGCAAATAATTACTGCTTTTTTTACCATAATCAAAAACCACCTCAAACAATTAATTAACTGTTTGTTGCCAAAGAATTTTATGAAAATAATGAATTATAAAGAAAGCAAGGAATGGCTGTATTCACTAAAATTTGCCATGGAAGGCTTCAAACTTGACAAAACAAGGAAGCTTGCTAAGCTTGCAAAACTTGACCTAACAAAGCTGAAAACAATCCATATTGCGGGAAGCAATGGAAAAGGATCAACAGGGGCATTTATAGAATTCATTCTGAAAGAGCAGGGTTACAAAACCGGTTTTTATACATCTCCTCATCTGGTTGAACCAATTGAGAGAATGAAAATTAATAACAAAAATATTTCCGAAAAAAGATTTATGCAACTAACCAATTATTTCCGAAAATTAATGGCAAAAAATAATTTCAGGGCAAATTATTTTGAGGTTATAACAGTAATGGCTTTCAAATATTTTATTGAAGAAAAAATTGATTTATTAATTTCCGAGGTTGGCCTTGGGGGAAGATTAGATGCAACCAATGTTTTGGATGGAATAATTAGTGTTATAACTCGGATTTCGTTAGAACATACACAATATCTCGGGAAAAACATTTCAAAAATTGCAAAAGAAAAAGCAGGAATAATAAAGAAACGTTCAACAGTGATTGTTGCAAAAAATAATCCCGGGTTAAAGCAGATTCAGGCAAAAGCAAAGGAACAAAAATCCCGGATAGTGTATCCTAATTGGATTATTAAAAGTTCAACAAATAAGGGACAGGAGTTTGAATTAACAAAACCGGAAAAAATCCTAAAATTAAAAATTAAGATGCTTGGAAAACATCAATGTGAAAACGCAGCTATTGCAACAGCAACAGTGATTTCTTTACGGGGCAGGGGTTTTGATGTTTCTGAAAAAAGCATCAGAAATGGTTTAAGAAAAGCATTCTGGAATGCTAGACTCGAAATAGTAAAGAGAAATCCAATAGTTCTTCTTGATGCTGCTCATAACCCAGAAGGATGGAAAAGGCTATTTGAATCATTAAAACTTTTCAAATATGAAAAACTGATTGTTGTTTTTGGGGCAATGCATGATAAGGATATTAATGTGTTCAGAAAATACTTGAGAAAAATAAATTCATTAATTATTACAAAATCGGATTCTTTCAGAGCAGAAAAACCTGAAAAACTAAAGAAAAAACTGGAAAAAGGAAACATTATTGTTCCTGAAGAAAAAGCAATTAAACAAGCACTTACTGAAGCTGGAAAAAAAGATCTGGTTTTAATTACAGGTTCAATTTATGTCGTTGGAAAAGCATTTGAAATACTAAAAATTAAGACCATTGCCCTAAAGTAGACTGTTTTGTTTTTTCATCAAGCTTTGCATGCAACTTGTTTACTGCATTGGAAACTCTTTCTGTTGAGAAGTCATGTTTGCCGCAAAGAAAATCAATAACCTTTTCCTTATCAGGAAGGTCAAACTTTAACGAGTAATCATCAGTTGCTTTTGGATTTTGAAAAATAGCTTCAACCTCTTTATAATCAAAATCAGGTTTGAAACCAGTTGCTTCAATAATTTTTTCGAACGAATCGTTTTCTTTTACAAGTTTCAAAGCAGTTTTAACTCCTATTTTAGGAAACTTTTCATTAAAATCAGTCCCTATAAGAATTCCGATCCAAATAAGTTTTTCTCTGGTTATTTGATTTTCTTCAAGAACTTTTTCCAGATAAATTTTTTCAGGTTCAACATCAGCATAAATGTTTTTTCCCGGAACTTTTCTTTTTCCAGTCACACCAATATTCCTGTAAAGCAACGGAACACCGAAAAGCAATGCATCGTAATCCTGACTTACACAACCATCAAGTTTTTTGTTTACAACCATTGAAACAATCTGTGCTTCACCATCACTAGGAGCCTGAACAACTGGAAAACCCATTAAGGAAACTAATTCTTTTGCGTCATCAATCATTTTTGGTTCAAGTTTTAATGCGCGGCTTCCGAATTTTTTTGCTTCTGCTAAGTCGCCTTTCTCTAAAGCATCCTGATGTTTCTGAATTGCATCAGTTCTTATTTCAGTTCTTTTTTTTATTGTTTCAGCTTTCAGTTCATTTGGTTTTCCATCAAAAACAAAAACAGGTTTCACACCTCTATCAACAAGATTTATTGTTCGGTAAAATAAACCTGTTAAATGAGAAGTGACGTTTCCTTTTGAATCTTTTAACGGAGTTCCGTCCTGACCTCTTATGCTGGAAAGAAACTGATAGATAATATTGTAAGCATCAAAACCAAGAGTTTGATTGTTTAATTGATCCAGGGAAATGTTTTCGCGCGAAACTATATCCTTAATTGCAGTGCCCATTCAGATTTAGAATACAAGAAATGGTTTAAATCCTAACCTATAACCAAACAAGAAACTTAATATATAACATCTTATATAAGATGTTGGCATAGGTGTTGAAATGAAGCATTATTCTCTTGTAATTGAAGAAAAGCTGGTAAACCAAGTGGATGAACTAATCAAAAAACACGGACTATACGCAAGCAGAAGCGATTTTATCAGGGATTCAGTAAGGCAAAGACTAATTGAAATAAAGAAGCTTTTGGAAGATGGAGAAACCACAATAACTATTGAAAAGCCAGAGAAACATGAGAAAGAGCATTTCAGAGGCGTTCACTGAACCGCTAGTCCTACTGAGCACAAGCGAAGTGGACGCTCTACCGCCGTGAGCAGACGGCGAGACATATGTCTCAAATATAATTTCCTTAGTCTTTTAACCCCTTTTACCCAAATTCCTATTGATAACCATGGTTAAGATCCAGGATAAAGACGAAAAATTCATTTTATCATTTTCTGATGAAGAAACAAAAAACCTAAAGCTAAAAAACAACAGAGATTACGAACTTACCAAAGCTAAGGATGGTTTATGGGTTTTAATTGAGGGAAATGAAAATTCGGTTATTAATGATACTGAACAAAAAATAATCGAACTTCTGAAAAAACTTTCATTAAGCGAAAGAGTTGAAGGAAATTTTGAAAAAAATTTGAACCCTGAAGGTTTAGCAAGGTTTAATCAGCTTCTGAAAGATGGAAAAATTGAAAAATTCAAGTTAAACGAGTCTTACAAAAAAGCGGTTTACCGACTTCCTGAGCAGGGTGAAAAAAAGTATGATAATAAAGAAAAAGAAATTCAGGAGTATGCTCTTGAAAATGACGGGTTTTTAGTTGTTAAAAATGAGCAACGCGCAAAAGCACTGAGTAATGAATTACAGGGACAAATCAAGGACGGAAAAATTAAAGGAACCAGAGCATTTACAGGAGAATTTTATATAATAGAAAATGATTTGCTTGTTTCTACTGAAAAACAAGCACTCAAAGAACTCAGGGTACACAAAACCAGTGACTTAGATACTTTAAGCAAAAACACAAAACTTACAAACACACTTTTGAGAATTGGATTGGAATTCTTAAAAGAGGACGGACAGGTTATTGAAAAGAAAAAAAATCATTACCAATACATAGAGTGATTAC
This sequence comes from Candidatus Iainarchaeum sp., assembly GCA_002687735.1. Taxonomy (GTDB): domain Archaea; phylum Iainarchaeota; class Iainarchaeia; order Iainarchaeales; family Iainarchaeaceae; genus UBA493. The sequence continues at coordinate 11,103 of NZBD01000005.1, forward strand.
ATGACTGTTTTGATACCGCTTTTGTCAGAAAAAGAAAATGACGAAGAGTTTCTTGAGCAAGCACTCAAGGGAACCAAAGAAGTTATTCTGCTTATTGTTGTTGATGCTGATTCTAAGGAAGAATTTGGTTTTGCAGCTTCACATATTCAAACAGCGAGAATTGTAATGGAAGAAGTGAAAATTATAATAGGGAAAAAAAGGAAACGATCAGAAGACATTATTGAATGGGGGGACACCCAGAACAAAATAATGAACATTGCTTTGCTTAGAAAGGTTGACCGCGTTGTTCTTAAAAAACAGGAAAACCAGTATTTTGAGGAATTGGTAAAAAACCTTAAGAAAGAAAAAATCGAAGTGCAAGTGATTTAGCCATAAACAATTTTTTCAGCTGCTTTTAAATTAGACTTTACTTTCTTTTGATGTTCTTTTAAGAAAGGAATGAAAAAACCAATTGCAAACTGTTTTAGTTCAGAAGCCATTAAAGACCCTGATGAAAATTCTTTTCCGATTTTTTCAAGCTCTTTAGTATTAGGATAGTGGAATTTAAGCATCTCATAAACCAAATCAATTTCAAGATTACCGCCTTTTTTCCTGTGCTCCTCTAAAGTAGGCGCACCCCCAGAGAAAGCTCTGTTAATTTTCTTTTCTGCGTCTTTTAAATCATCACTCAAAAAGATTGCTGTTTCAGGATGAGAAGCACTCATCTTAGCTCCAGGCTGCAAACCGCTTTGATGCTTGAAGTAAATAAAACTCGGAGTTTCAATTTTGTAAGGAAGTCTCTTGCTAATGTCTCTTGTTAATCTTGCATGCGGATCCTGATCAATACCAATTCCGGTAACACTGGGCATGCTTCCCTCAAACTCATCAAGCTGTGGATGCATAATATCAGCATACTGCAAAAAGTTCGCACCTATTTTTCCCAGATCAACATGGCCATAAACTGCCTCAAAAGTATTCTTGGTAATTTTTTTACTCAACTCAAAAGCAAATTCATAATACCTGTTTTCTTTTCTTGATTGAACATAAATATCATTTTTGCTTAAACCTAAAGCTAGAGCATCAGCAACATTTTTTACAGCCCATCTTTTAGCGGTTTTAAGATCAGGAATTTTATTATCAGGCCTGCTCAGGAAAGCGTCTAAATCCGAAACAGCAAAATAATTCTTTGCGCCTTTCTTCTTGAAAAATTTGAACAAATCTAAATCAACCTTGTGCCCTAAATGATAAGGACCTGATGCAGCAATTCCTGTGATGTTAACAAATGATTTTTTTGATTCAATCCTTTTCAGTACTTTATCAAAATCACGATGGCCAACAATAATATTTCTTTCAAACAGGTAATGATCAAGCTTAATGTTCTTTGGAAAATGCTTTAATCCAAATTTCCTGAAAACATGCTCATAATCAGTTACCTTTAACTGGCCCCATGGATCAATTTCTTTCAACAAAAGTCACCTTTTAAATTAATTCATTACAAGTATTAATAACAATCGTGTGGTTCAAAATGGCATTTTTAGTTGATGATAAAGCAGTATTAAGGGACAAAAAGCTCTCTGATCAGTTAAGGCAAAGAGGTTTTGGAGAACAAAAATCCAAAGAATTAGTGTTGGATTTATTTGAGACTGCTTATTTACTTGAAAAGGGAACAATAAAAGTTGAGGATGCTAAAGGAAAAACTATTGATTCTGAAGAACTAACCAAATATTCTTCCAAAAAAATCAAAGAATATTACCTAAAATATCAAGTATTCAACAATTTAAGAGAAAGAGGTTTTGTTGTAAAAACCGGTTTTAAGTTCGGGTTTGATTTTAGGGTTTATCCAAGAGGCAAAAAACCAGGGCAGGCTCATTCACAATGGTGCATTAATGTTACAGCACAGCAGGATAAGTACAATTTTATTGAACTAAGCAGAATGGTTAGGTTAGCAGGAAACCTGAAAACAAAACTCCTTAATGCTGTAGTTGATTCTGAAAATGAGATTAATTATTATGAAGTGACAAGGATCACCCCATGACCACAAAACTGGAAGCAATCGAAAGGGGCTGTAAACTTAACGATCAAATTTTTTCACTGGTAGTTGCAAAATTTAAATCTAAAGAATTCAAAACTGAAAAAGACGTTTCCAGATTTATTGATAAAGAAATCAAAAAAGCAGGGGCAAAAAATGCTTTTCCCACAATTGTTGCTTCAGGTTCTAATGCAGTCAACTGGCACCACAAACCAACCACCAAAAAACTTCGGAAGGATTTTTGTGTAATTGATTTTGGATCAAAGTTCAGTGGTTATTGTTCAGATATGACAAGAACCGTTTTCCTTGGCAAAGCAAGTAAAACGGAGCAAAGGATTTACAAGATAGTAAAAAGAACTCAGGAAAAATGCATTGACAAAATTAAAGACGGAGCTAACACTAACCAACTTTACCGATTAGCAAAAAAGAGCTTGGGGGCTTATGCGGATTATTTTGGCCATGGTCTTGGACACGGGTTAAGCAAAAAAATCCATGACAAACCAAGAATAGGAAAAAAGGAATCAAAACTAAAAGCAGGGCAGATCATTACAATAGAACCAGGCATTTACATCCCGCGATTACTCGGAATCAGAATCGAAGATGATGTGCTTGTTAAAAAAAACAGTTACAGGGTTTTATCTAAGAGCCCAAAAAGACTTATACAATTATAGAATAAATTAAAAATAAAAAAAATTATTTTGTTTTTAAAAAAAAAGTAAAATTGAAGGAAAAATTCCTTCAACCTTAGAAGTCTACGCCTCTAACAGTTTTTCTTCCGTTAGCTTTTGCTCTATCTGCTGCTTTTGTTATCATGCCAGCTACAATTTCGCTCAAAGCGTCTGTTGCATCTCCGGCAGTATTACATCCTGCAGCTTTAATAGCATCCTTAACTTTTGATCCTACAACTAATGAATCTCCCATTAGTTCCACCTCCAAAAAAATCATTCCCTCTAAATAAGGGAAGCTGATTAACTCAAGAAAAAAAGATTTATAAATAAATATCAAAAAACAGGTGTTTTTTGGCCAAATTCAGGGGTTTTTGAGTGATTTTAGTCCCGATCGGTTATAGCGCCTTCACTTGCAAGGCCTACAGTTTTAGCATATTTTCTCAGAACACCGGCATATTTCATTGGTTTTGGTTTCCAATTTTTCATTCTTTTTTCAATTTCTTCATCACTTAAATCAACTGAAAGTTCTTTATGATCCGCATTAATTGTAATCATGTCCCCTTCTTTCAAAACAGCTATTACTCCGCCGGCCTGTGCCTCAGGACAAACATGCCCCACAACTAAACCATGTGTACCCCCTGAAAATCTTCCATCAGTAATCAAACCGACTTTATCCCCTAAACCTTCTCCCACAAGAGCAGCGGTTGGTGCAAGCATCTCTCTCATACCAGGTCCTCCTTTTGGGCCTTCATAACGAATAACAATAACTTCCCCTTCACTAATTTTTTTGCTTAAAATCGCATCAAGACATTCTTCCTCTGACTCAAAAATTCTTGCCGGACCGGTTATTGAGGTCTTTTCCAAACCAGAAACCTTTGCAACGCAACCATTAGGAGAAATATTTCCTTTCATTATTACCAAATGTCCTGTTTTTCTCAAAGGATTATCTAAACTTCTTATAATTTCATGATGATCACTTAAAGGAGGCGTGTTTTCGTAATTTTCTTTCAAAGTTTTTCCTGTTACAGTCATTGCATCTCCGTGTAACAAACCAGCATCAAGTAAAACTTTCATTACTCCAGCTGATCCTCCCACTTTTGCAAGATCAGCCATCACAAACTTTCCTGACGGTTTTAAATCAGCAAGAAGAGGAACCTTTTCAGCAATTTTATTAAAATCATCAATGTTCAAATCAACACCGATTGTTTTTGCCATTGCTAATAAGTGCAAAACTGAATTTGTTGATCCTCCTAAAGCCATTACAACAGTTATTGCGTTTTCAAAAGCTTTTCTTGTTAGAATATCTTTTGGTCTTAAATTTTTTTCAATAAGTTTAAGAACAATTTTTCCTGCTTCAGCAGAATCCTGTAGTATGTTTTTACTTTCGCTGATGTTTGAAGCAGAACCAGGAAGACTCATTCCTAAAGCTTCAATAGCAGTAGCCATTGTGTTGGCAGTGTACATTCCTCCGCAAGAACCGTGTCCTGGGCAGGCAGCACATTCTATTCCTTTAAATTTTTCATCATCAATTTTTCCTGCAGCATGCTGTCCAACAGCCTCAAAAATACTAACAATATCCACATCTTTGTTGTCATACTTTCCCGGCATTATTGTGCCGCCATAAACAAAAACACTCGGAATATTCAGCCTTGCCATTGCCATTAAACAGCCAGGCATGTTTTTATCACAGCCCCCAAAAGCAACAAGCCCATCAAAGGCCTGTGCATTAGCAACAACATCAATTGAATCAGCAATAACTTCTCTTGAAACTAAAGAATACTTCATTCCTTCAGTTCCCATTGAGATGCCATCACTTACAGTTATTGTTCCGAAAGTTTGTGCTTTCCCATTAGAACTTTCAATAGAATTCTTTGCTTCCACTGCTAATTTGTTAATGTGCGCATTGCACGGAGTTATTTCTGACCAAGTAGAAGCAATTCCTACAATTGGTTTTTCAAAATCAGCATCCTTAAAACCAACAGCTCTAAGCATGGCTCTGTTTGGAGCTCTTTTGTCCCCTTCCGTTATTCTGGAACTTCTTTCATTAAGCTTTACACTCATACAGAAAAACCCATTAGAAAACCTTTTTTAACCAAAGCCATACCAAAGATAATAGCCAATGATGACCTGACGATGATTCTGAGCTGCATTCACAGCAAGGAGGATAGATGGGCGAACTGAGGCTTTTTTTGATAATATATTTATATTATATAGAATAAAGTATATTGGTTTTTTGATGAATAAATTTATTTTTATTGTCGGTTGTTTAGTTTTGTTTTTTTTTCTGTCTGGTTGTCTTGAAAATTTAAGCACTTTAACTGTGAAAGTGGTTACTGAAGATGGTTCTTATATGACTGATGTTAAAGTTCAAGCAAAATCACTGACCAATAATACCCTTGCTAATACAAAAGCCAATGGAAAGCAAGGCGCTATTTTTATGATGATTCCAAATGGCGATTATGAAATTACGGTTTACGCTAGGAACGGAAGAATAGTTGCTCAAAAAGAAGTAACTCTAGATTCTGATAAAGAAATAGAGCTTCTTTGGACAGAACAATAAACCTGTAATTAATCCTTCATCTTTCGGAGCAGATGGGCGGACTGAGGCACCACAGTTTCGGCTGTGGGCAACGACGGTTATCTCATCTGCGATGAGATAAGCCTTTGGAAAACTTATATCCTGTCGCAGATAGGATGGCCGTATGCGTATTGTCCGGACGCAACCGGACGTGGGCTGAGGCTTTTATTTTGGTGCATTAAATGAAAATTTCAAAAAGAAAACTTGCAGAATTCCGGGATGCGTTTAGAAGAAGAAAAGTCGAAAAACCACATCTAGTCGGGGCTTATAAAAAAAGCCAAGTTTTGATTCGCAAACCAGAAATAATATCAATTGCTGGACAAGAAGTTTTTCAAGCAACAATTGTCAACCCAAGATTAGGAACAGGACTTGCCCCTTACCATGACCATGTCACTGCAACCGCAATGCAAATGGCTGCACACCAAACAGTAGTAAGCTGTTTTAAAAAATTCAAAAAGGTCAATGGTTATGACATGCCCACCGTTGACATCAAATTAAGACTGAATAAGAAAGCTCCGCTAAGTAACAAACTTTTGGTTCAAGTGGAAGAAACAAAAAGCACCGATCTAAATGGCGCAAAATTCAAAACTTTTAAGTGTCAAATAATTGATGCAAACACTGAAGCAGTATATAGTAACGGGAGCTTCATGATAGCAATGATCCCTAAAAACAAAAAATAATTCATTTTACTGTTTTTGTCTTCTGTTTTTCTTATTCTCATTTCCAAGCTGTGCTTTCAGATCCTCAATAATTTGATCTCTTTCGGTAAACATTGTTTTGAATTCTTTTTCAGCCTTTTCTTTTTTCATTTTTTTTCTGTCAGCTTTTGGTTTTGAAATCAATTGAGAAAGCCGAAGAACAATTAATCCGATTATAACAATTCCCAGGCCAACAGCAGCAATTTTTGCAAGCTGTAATGCTTCAGATACTTCTCCAAACAACTGTCCTGCATTGGTTGTTAAAGCTTCCACATCCCCCTCTTCAAATGCTTCAGCAGCCTTATCAGCTGTGCCCTGAGCATCAGCTGAAACAAAAGACAGAAGCAAGGCTAAGAAGATTATTATTAACATTTGGAAAAAGTTTTCATTAGTTTGCATATTATCTTAAACATAGACTTTAGTTCTATTATATATTACTTACCAAGTGAGAAAAAATGTTAGAAACAGGGCAAAAAGCACCGGGTTTTTCACTCAAAAGCCAGGGTGAAAAAACAATAAAATTAAGCGACTTTAAAGGAAAAAAAGTAGCTCTTTACTTTTACCCAAAAGACGATACCCCAGGGTGTACAAAGCAAGGGTGTAATATAAGAGATAATTTTTCAGAACTCAGGAAAAAAGGAATAATAGTTCTTGGGATTTCCAAGGATTCTATACAAAAGCATCAGAAATTCTCCGGAAAATACGGTTTTAACTTTCCTATTCTTAGCGATGAAAATGGAAAAGTAATTGAAAAGTATGGTGTGTTTAAGGAAAAAAGCATGTTCGGAAAAACTTTTATGGGAATAAAAAGAACTACTTTTCTCATTGATGAAAACGGCAAAATAAAAAAAATAATAAAAAAGCCAGATGTAATTAACCATTCTGAAGAAATAATTAGTGGTTTCGAGGAATAATGAAAATTAACAATGTTGATAGCACCAGTAAAGTTTTAAATAATGTGCAAACGTTTGATTATAATTGTAAAGATAAAGGAGTGATTTCCAATGGCAAAATTTAAGATTGAACATCACAAAGAAATCTGCATCGGCTGCGGAGCCTGCGCAGCGATAGACCCTGAAGACTGGGTAATGGAAGGAGACAAATCACACTTAATCGATTCAGATAAAATAGATACTGAAAATGGCAAAGGCGAGGGAAAGATTATTGATGAATCAAAACTTGCTCTAAACCAGGAAGCAGCAGATGCCTGTCCTGTTCCGTGTATTTTTGTAAAAAAAGTTGAGGAGTAAAATCCTCATACACTAATTTTTATAATTCATTAAAAGTTTTCTGCAAAAGCAAAGCATCCTTTTCTATATTAGGAGATTCACAAACCAAAACACCTTTAGCATTAAAATCTTTTAGCACCTGCAGAACTGCCTTGTAATTCATATCAGATTCTTCAAGGAAAAGATGATTCTTTTCTCCTTTAGGACCATAATTAATTCCTGAAAGATGAATGTGCATATTGTTCAGACCCTGCTTGCCTAATTTTTTTTCAATTAATTCCATAACCTGTTCAAACTCTTCCTGAGTGTTGAACTTTCCTGTTCTTGCATGCAAATGAGAAAAATCCACAACAGGAAGCACTTGATCAAACTCAGAACTTAAATCAACAAGCTCATCAATAGAACCAAACTGTGTTGGTTTTCCGGTTGTTTCAGGGCGTATCCAAACATCAAGGCCAAGAGAATTAATCTCTTCTAATAATTTTTTCATTTGGCCTTTAACATTAGCATAAACTTTTTCAGGTTCCATTCCAAGATAAAATCCAGGGTGAAAGCAAACACTGTAACCGCCGCATGCATTCAGGGCTTTTGCAGAATTTACTATTCTGCTTCTTGAAGCACCACGTTTCTGCGGTTCAACCGCATTCAAATTTATAAAATACGGAGCATGACAAGTAAGAACAATTTCTTGTTCTTCAGCAACTTTTTTTACTTCCGGAGCTTTCTCCATAGAAATATTTACACTTCTTACAAACTCCAACTCCATTGCACCCAAACCTAAATTATTTACTTCTTTAATTCCGTTTTCTGTATCCCTTGGATTTGTGCTTAAAGGAATTCCTGCTGTAGCAAATAAAAGTTTTTTTGGTTCAATCAAAATTCTATCCCCTTTCTTGCGATTACTCCGTTATCAAAAGGGTGCTTGTGTTTTTTAATCTCACTAACCAGATCTGCTTTTTCAAAAATCTTTTCAAAAGGTTTGTGAGAACCTGTTAAAACTAATTCTGTTTTTTCATTTTTTGAATCCATTAATTTCAAAACATCTTCTTCTTTTACAAGTCCAAGCTGAATTCCATAAAGAATTTCATCCACAATAACAAGATCAAATTTTCCGGAAGAAACTGATTCAGCAGAATGTTCCAGTGCTTTTTTTGCCTGATCTAAATGTTCCTGTTCCGGCTTTCCGACAACCCATTTTTTCATTCCGAATTTTTTGTAAGAAAAGTTTTCAAATTTTGTTAATGCTATTATTTCTCCGGGCTCATCAAAATCTTTGTTTTCTTCAATCCCGAATTTCATGAACTGAACCAAATGAACATTAAATCCTCTTCCAAGAACCCTCAGAGCCAGACCTAATGCTGCGGTTGTTTTTCCTTTGCCGTTTCCCCAATATACCTGAATTTGACCTAGATTTGGTTTAGATTCCATGCAAAAAATAAGTCTGAAGTTCTTTAAAACACTTGGGAAGCATTTAAAATCTGTACGGTATCTAATTTGAATAGTCTTATTTTAGATGCTAAGTTAACGAAATTTGAGGTGTATATTATGGCTGAAGAAGAAAAAAAAGAACAAGCAAGCGAAAAGCTTGAAGAAGAACAGGAAGTAGAAGAAGAGGAAATTGATGACTCTAAACTACCTTTTCCAAGAGCAACTATTGTAAATATGCTCAGAAAACACCTCAGTTCTGGAAAACAAATCAAGGGACAGGTTAAAAATGAGATGAACATCTGGCTTGGAAAAATGGTTGAAAGGATTGCAGACAAAATGAACTCATACCCATACACTTATGTGGATGGATCAATGTTAAGAGAAGCAATCGAACCATACGAAAACATTCAGGATATTGAAAAAGAAAAAGAAAGAATCATCAAGCAATTAGAAGCAGTAAAAGCAGCTTGTGATGTTCTGATTCTGGAAGTTGACAGGAAATTCATAAAGTGATTTTTATGGATGAAAAAAAGAAACTCAAACAGACAGATAATCCTTACGACAACAAACAAGTTGAAGAAATGATTGAACAGGATGAAATTGATCCTGAAGAAGCAGGCTTCATGGAAGGATACAATGAAAAGCAAACCAAAGATCCAAAGAAGCCAAAAGATATTATTAATGATGAAAAATAAATTGAGCGGGTTCTTTTCGGAGAACTCCAAAACTATTTTTTTAACTCAGAAATTTGTCAAAATCCGGCCCTAAAATTTCTTTCACTTTCTTCGGTATTGCGGAGTGTGGATTCACAAAAAGAAAGGATTTCAACTGATTAACATTTCCGGCTTTTCTTTTGGCCGAGGCCTTTTCAAAATCTATTATAACAGGCTTTCCTTTTCTCACAATAATATTTTTTCCCTTGCCAGCTAACTGCCCATGATCAAGACCTTTTTTGTCCAGCTTTTTTGCCTGATCAAAAAGTTCTTTCAAAAATTTTTCCAACTCATTTTTTTTCGGAGTAAAAAACAACCACTCCATAAAAATACGCCCCTCAATAAATTCCAGCAAAACAACATTGTTTTCAAAATCTGTTTCAATAAGCTTAGGACCGACACCAATAGAATTTGCAAGTGCTAAATTTTCTGATTCCCTCTCAACCATATCTCTTCGGTTTGCCTTTTCCCTCAAAGATTTTGCAATAAAAAAATTCCCTTTAGAATCCTTAACAAGATAAACAAAGCTGGTCCAGCCTTTAGCAATCTGCTCAACTAACTCGAGATTGTTTTTTTTCAAAAAATTTTTTATTACCATGAAAAAAAGAAAAAGAAAAAGGTTAAAAGCACCTTCATTCGAAAGTGCTTTCATCCAAAACTAATAATTCATCGTCTTCAAAAATAGAATCGTTTAATTCTGATTCTAAATCTGAAATTTCTGCATCAAGATCTTCTAATTCCTGATCAGAAGCATCAAGAGTTTGGTCAGCAGCTATGATGTCTGCCGAATCTCCTCCCATATTCTGACCCGAATCGGTTTCTTGAACCTGATCGCTAGTGCAGCCCGAAATTAATACAGCTGCAACCAGCAAAATTGATAGAATTTTAGCTACTATTTTCATCACCACTGCTATTAGTGTCTGTATTTGTAGCATTTGTTCTATTTAATTCTCTCAGTTCCTTGAACAATTCCTTAACCAACCGAAAATCAGCGATTATTTTCTTGTTCATCTCTTTTAATTCCTCATGGATCTCTTCCAAGACTTCCCTTGCATCTTCTCTTGACTCAACACCAGCTAACCGTTCTCTAAGAGATGCATGCAAAGCATTCAAATCAGATGCATCTTGAGTAAGGGTTGCTATGCCACTATCTATGCTTGAAGTATCTATGCCTCTTTCATTGAGTTTTTCAGCCAATGCGGAAGTTCGCTCAATAAAAGTCCCTAATTTATTTGTAAGGCCATTCATTTTAGCATTCAGACTACGAGAAACTCTTTTCAGCAAAAGAATTTTTGAATTTTTCCAAAACGCTTTTACCTCTTTGGAAATTTCAATTAATTCTTCTCTTGAAATATCCTCATTTCCCAATGCTGCCTGATATCCTTCAAACTCCGCTATTAGCTCATCAATATTTTCAGGAGCATGTTCGCTTTCTTTAATTTCCTGAAGCTTAGCCAGAATAGTGTTTACTTGAGAAAGCAAAGTTTCTCTGGAGATTACTCTTAAATCTTTTCTAAGCACATTTTTATCTGCACGAGACGCGTTCTTTAATCTGTCTCTAATATCCGTGAATTCATCCGCTTTTGCTTTTGCTATTTCTCTGGCATCATGAACATTAGCTCTTATTTCCTCACGTCTTTCTTTAGCAATTCTATGAACTTCCTGAACTGCAATAGGCCTCACATCAGATCTACTATTTTGATCTATGTTTTGCGGCCTGCCTCTACGTCCATTTTCTTCCTCTTCTTCAGTTTCATCAGAATCATCATCTGATTCTGTCTCATCTGTTGCATTTGTGTCATCAGCAACTGCTACTAATGATAGTAAAATTATCAGTATCAATGCCATTGCTGCAAACGGGTTTTTCATATTCAATTCAACACCTCCAAAAGTGAATTTATTGCAATGATTGGTGCTTTTTTTGTTTAAAAACATACTTTCAGTATTTAAAAAATTAAAACTTTACAAGGCCCTTTTTCTTGAATTAAAGCTTTATGGAAGCTCCTGATCATTCAGAAAGGAATTTAAAATCATTTTCCTAAAATAATGTGATGTTCAAAAAAATAATTTTAATTTTAATTTTGTTTTCTGCCCTTGCTAACGGAGCAACTATTTCAGGAACTGCATTTAAATGGTATTCTCTTGAACCGCTCGATAATGTTATAATTGAGATTAATACTACTCCAAAACAAATTATTGTTTCTGAAAATGGGGATTATTCATTTGATGTTTCAGCCGGAAATTATATTCTGAAAGCACAGTATTTTGAGAATAATAAATTAGTTTATGAAACAGAAGAAGAAATCATTGTTGAAAATGACGGGGTTTTTATTGTTGATTTGCTTTTATTCCCTTCATTAATCGATGATGAATCGCTTCTTGATGATTTTAACGACTCTATTCTTTCCCCTGAAGAAATTGCGGAAGAAACTGACAATACTGCAAATGACAACAATATAATCGCAGGAATGGTTCTGATTGTTGTAGCACTCATACTTATTTTTTATGGAGCAAGGAAAATCACAACCTCAGTTACCGGTCTCAAAACTGAAAGAATCGGAATAGAGGAAAAGTACTTTGAACGGCCGAAAGAATTTTTGAAAAAAGAAACTGACCTTGCAAAAGATGAACTTGATAAAGACACAAAAGAAGTTCTTGAAATACTGAAACGTTACGGCGGAAGAATGACCCAGAAAGATCTGAGGGAAAAGGTTACTTTTGGAGAAGCAAAAACATCCCTTGTTGTTGCTGAACTTGAAAACTCGGGAAAAATCAAGAAGTTCAAAAAAGGAAGAGGGAATATTATTATTTTGAAATAAATTCACCATTCGAAAGTAGTAAAAAAAGAAAAGTACCTTATTCTTACATGGGTTTTTTGAGCTCTGAAACAGAGAGACTTCTGACAGGCATAATATTGATAATTTCTGCGATAGTTCTTTTTATAAGTGGCCTGAACTTATTGTTTGATTTTACCTATTTCTTCTCACAGGAAGTTGATATAGTGCTGGCCTTTGCTTCAATGGTTGTTGGTGTAACCCTGATTTTTGCTAAAAAAGAAGAGACTGTAAAAGAGAAAAAAGTTACATATAATTAAAAACAACAAAAAATAACCCTATTTTCTTTTGCGTTTTGGAAGCAGCTTCTTTCCCCACCTATCAGCTAAATTTTTCCCTGCATTTGGACTTGCAACCTTTCTCCTCCCCAAAGGAAGCCTTCTTAACTGCGGAGCTGTTTTCTTCCCAACCAAATTTCCTTTTGCATCAACAACAACATAAGGATACCTTGCCAATAACGCCGACAGTTTTTCATTTCCTGTGTTTCTTTTCAGCACCCTAAACAAACTAAGATATTCCTGCCTGAACTCAGCATCATGAAATTTCAACAAAGATCTCACTGGAAGAGGCATAGTTACAGAAAGAGAACCTGCAAAAACACCAGCGGCCAAAAGTTTATTTTCAGAAATATGAATTACAGGTGAAACCGCCAGACTTATACTAAGCCCGGCACCAACAAGATATTCATTAACACTCTCCCTGTGCTTCTGTATAGCATCAATTTTCTTTTTTATGCCCGCGGGAAGGCTAGCATATTCAAGTTTCATAGCACTAAACTATGCATTTTAAAGTTAAAAAACAAGCATATCCCCCAAACTGATAGATGTACATATCCATCAAAAACCAACCTTTATAAGGGTTACATATCCAGCAATATATAATTGATTATTATCACTTTTAGGAGGTGTATTTAATGGCACAAGATCAAAATCAACAGGTTATGTTCCTGCCGGAAGGAGCAAAAAGAACAAGAGGAAGAGATGCGCAGAGAATAAATATTCTGATTGCAAGAGCAGTTGCAAACGCAGTCAAAAGCACATTAGGTCCAAAAGGAATGGACAAAATGATCGTGGATGACTTAGGAGATGTGATTATTTCCAACGACGGAGCAACTATTCTTAGTGAAATGAGTATAGAACGCCCGGCCGGAAAAATGATGGTTGAGGTTGCAAAGACTCAGGATGATGAGGTTGGAGACGGCACAACAACTGCAGTAATAATTGCAGGCGGTCTTTTGGAAAAAGCTGAAAAACTTTTAGATGATGAGATCCACCCTTCACTAATAATCAAGGGTTACAGATTAGCTGCAATAAAAGCAAGAGAACTTTACTCAGCAATTGCAGAAGATATCAGCATCAAAGACGAACAGGTTCTGAGACAGATTGCTTTAACCTCAATGACAGGAAAAAGCGCTGAGTCAGCTGAGGAGTTAGCTGATTTAGTTGTTGGCGCAATAACTCAGGTCGCTGTTGAAGACGGAAATACAACCGCAATTGAACTTGATGATATTAAAGTTGAGAAAAAGGTCGGCGGATCAATAGCAGAATCTGAATTGATACAGGGAATTGTTATTGACAAGGAAGTTGTCCATTCAGGAATGCCGACTAAAGTTGAGAATGCGAAAATAGCTTTGGTTGATGCGGCAATGGAAATCAAAAGCCCTGAAACCGATACTAAAGTTCAGATTTCAGATCCTGAACAACTACAGGCTTTCTTGGATCAGGAAGAAAAAATCCTGAAAGCAATGGTTGCTTCAGTAAAGAACGCAGGAGCTAATGTTGTTATCTGTCAAAAAGGAATTGATGACATAGCACAGCATTACTTATCAAAAGAAGGAATCCTTGCTGTCAGAAGAGTTAAGAAATCTGACATGGATGGTTTAGCAAAAGCTACTGGGGCTGTAACTGTTTCAAGATTAAATGATTTAAGTTCTGATGAACTTGGAAACGCAAAACTTGTAAGTCAAAAAAAGGTTTCAGGAGACAGCATGGTTTTTGTTGAAGGCTGCAAAAATCCTAAAAGTGTTTCAATGCTTGTAAGAGGCGGAACAGAGCACGTTGTTGATGAAGCTGAAAGAGCAGTGCAGGATGCACTTGGTTCTGTAACCTCAGCAATCAATGACGGAAAAGTTCTTTATGGCGGAGGAAGCTGTGAGGTAGAGGTAGCATTCAAACTAAGAGGCTACGCAAAGACTGTCGGGGGAAGAGAGCAGTTAGCTATTGAAGCTTTTGCTGAAGCTCTTGAAATAATTCCCCGTACTCTTGCAGAAACCGCGGGTATGGACACAATAGATACTCTGGTTGCTTTGAGGAGCAAGCACTCAGAAAAAGACGGAGTAACAATCGGAGTTAATGTCTACGATGCAAAGCTCGATGATATGAAAAATAACAAAGTAATAGAACCTCTGAAGGTTAAGACTCAGGCAATTATTTCAGGAAGCGAAGTAGCAGAAATGCTGTTGAGAATTGATGACATAATTGCAGGAACAGGAAAAAGTAAAGGCCCAGAAATGCCACCCGGAATGGGCGGCATGGGCGGAATGCCTGGAATGGGAATGTAATTCATTCCCCAATCTTCTTTTTTTGAAAACAGCAAGTTTTATTAAAAGTGAATTACTAACTCTTAAATGCCAAGAAAAAGAAAACCACCGGAAAATAATACGGGAAAAGTTGACAGCGTTCTTAAACACCTTAATGAATACGGGCATAAGGCAACAAGAGAAGAAGTAATGAAGATAGTTGACGAACAACCAGGTCTTACTGTACCCAAATTGATACAAAGAGTTATCCAAAACAACGGCCCCAAAAATAAAAAATAACCATTATTTTTGTTATACTGAACACGAATAGTTTATTTAATAATTATTTTCAGTCTAATCTATTCTATGAGTATAATAATTCTTGTTGGTTTAGCAAGGTCAGGAAAGGACACAGCAGCTGATTATTTAGTTGAAAAACACGGATTTACAAAATATACTTTCAGCGATGTTCTGAAAGAGATTCTTGAGGAAAAAGGAGTAGACCCTACAAAGAAAAGAATGAATGAATTAGGAGATATGCTTCGTGATGAAATGGGCATGGATGCAATAGCAAAAATGCTTGACAAAAAAATAAACAAAAAAGACAAACTTATTTTGGTTGGCCCCAGATCAATAGAAGAAATTGATTTTTTCAAACAAAAATTTCCAGAACTGAAAGTGATTAAAATTACAACAGGAAAAGATGAAAGGTTTGGAAGGCGTTCAGAAGAAGACCCACAAAGAGAAGAAGAATTCTATAAAAGAGACGAAGATGATAAACACAATAAAGGTTTCCAGAAAGTTCTGGATTCAGCTAATTTACAGGTAAATAATTTTTCAAAAATAGAAAACTTTTACTTGGAAATAGAAACCGCGTTAAATCTGGTGCAGAGTAAATGAAAATATCTGAATTAATCCCGAGCCAACAAAAACTTGATCTGATTTTTAAAGTAGAGGAAAAAACAGAACCAAGAGAAGTAACCACTAAACTTGACGGAATGTTTCACAAAGTATGTGATGTTTTAATAGGGGATGAATCCGGGTGCATACACCTTTCCTTATGGGATGAAGATATTGATGAAGTGCAGGAAGGAAAGCATTACAAAATCACAGAAGCTTATACAAGCCTTTACAGAAATTCCCTGACCCTAAATAAAGGAAAATATGGTTCACTGAAGGAAACTGAAGCAGATTTTGAAATAAACACATCAAACAACATTTCACTTAAGGAATTCTAGAATAAGCCTTTCTTTACCTTTTTAAACCTAATTTAGTGCTTTTAATATAGAAATAAATTCAATAAAGCAAAGTAAAGATAGTAGCACTGAGCCTGAGCATATTTCAGTCCTACCGAGCACAAGCGAGGTGGACGCGTACCAAACCGACGCAACGGTTTTGGGAGTATAGCTCAGCCTGGTCAGAGCATTGGTCTTATACACCAAGGGTCGAGAGTTCGAATCTCTCTACTCCCATTCGTGCATGCTCATCGGATGGGACAAAGGCTCTTTGCTACTTACTTTGCAGAAAAAGTGAGAATTATGAAAAAACTTGAACAGTACACTCTTGAAAAGGAAGAGGAAATCAGAAAGCAATGGAAGAAAAATAACACAGTTGAAAAAGCCAGAACCCAGAACGCAAAAGGAAAAGGTTTTTTCATGATGGACGGCCCTCCATATGCTTCCGGTCACATTCACATGGGAACTGCACTAAACAAAATTGTAAAAGATATTACAATGCGCCACAAAAGAATGCAGGGTTTTTCAGT
This sequence comes from Candidatus Iainarchaeum sp., assembly GCA_002687735.1. Lineage (GTDB taxonomy): Archaea > Iainarchaeota > Iainarchaeia > Iainarchaeales > Iainarchaeaceae > UBA493. The sequence goes on from NZBD01000005.1 coordinate 27,542, forward strand.
TTTAGACCAGCCGGGTTATGATACACATGGTTTGCCGATTGAAAACAAAGTTGAGAAAGAACTCGGATTAAAAACAAAAGCCGATATTGAAAAATATGGTATTGAAAAGTTTATTGAAAAATGCAGAACCTTTGCAACACAATATATTGGCATAATGAATGACGAGTTTGATAATCTCGGAGTCTGGATGGACTGGAACAAACCATACCTGACTCTGAACAATGAATATATTGAAGCTATCTGGTGGACTTTCAAAAAAGCAGATGAAAAAGGCCTGCTTTATTTAGGAAAATATCCGATTCATGCATGCACTCATTGTGAAACAGCAGTTGCATACAATGAGATTGAGTACACAAAACAAACAGACACTTCTATTTATGTAAAATTCAAATTAAAAGGAAAGGAAAATAAATATTTGATAATCTGGACCACAACTCCATGGACTCTTCCCTCTAACACAGGAATAATGATTAATCCAAAATACGATTACGTTGAAGCAGAGGTCATGGGAGAAACATGGATAATTGCAAAGGAAAGATTGCAACAATTAATGGATGCTGCAGAAGCAGGTTATACTGTTAAGAGGGAATTCAAAGGAAAAGAACTTGAAGGAACAGAATACGAAAATCCGCTTGCAAAACATTTGAAACTTGAGGAAGTTAAGAATGGTTATAGAGTAATAATGAGTGAAAGATATGTAAATCTGGAAGAAGGAACCGGGTTAGTTCATACAGCTCCCGGATGCGGAAAGGAAGACTATGAAGAGGGCACCAAAGCAGGTTTGCCTGTTGTTAGTATTGTGAATGTTAATGGTTTGTTTACAGAAGAAGGCGGAAAATATGCAGGAAAAAAAGCAAGAGTTGTTGATACAGAAATAATCAAAGATCTTGAGGAAGATAATGCACTTGTTTATAGACACCCTTACACTCACGATTACCCAATCTGTTGGAGATGTAAAAGCTCATTGTTAATGATAAGTGCTCCGCAGTGGTTCTTTAAAGTTACAGACATCAGGAAAAAAATGTTAAAACTCAATGAAGGGGTTAATTGGTATCCTTCATGGGGCCAGGATAGATTCAAAAACTGGCTTGATAGCTTGGGAGACTGGCCAATTTCAAGACAGCGTTATTGGGGAACTCCTCTCCCTATTTGGTTATGTGATTCATGTGAAACAAGAACCGTTATATCTTCACAAAAAGAACTCAAAAAGCATTACAAAGGAAAAATAAAAGATCTGCATAAACCATGGATCGATAAAGTTGAATGGAAATGTAAATGCAAAGGAAACGTGAAAAGAGTTTCAGAGGTCATGGATGTTTGGTTTGATTCAGGAGTGGCTTCATGGGGAAGTATTGGTTATCCGGAAGATAAGAAAAAATTTGAAAAGTACTGGCCTGCTGATTTTAATGTTGAGGGAAAAGACCAGATCAGAGGCTGGTGGAATTCACAGCTTATTACAAGCACGATTTGTTTTGACAAAGCTCCGTTCAAAGATATTGCAATGCACGGAATGGTGCTTGACCTTAGCAAGAATAAAATGTCAAAGAGTCAGGGCAATATAGTTTCTCCGCAAGAGGTTATCAAAAAATACAACAGAGATTATCTGAGGTTTTACATTGCACAAGAATTCAAAGGCGAAGACATGACCTTTGAATGGGATAGTTTCAAAGATATTAATAGATTTTTTAATGTGCTTTGGAATTCTTTCAACTACGGAGCAACCTATTTAGAACTTGACTTAAAGAAACACGAAAAAGTTGATCAGAAAAAACTTCAAGCAGAAGATAAATGGATTATAAGCAAAATGCATTCTCTCTCCAAAGAAGTTCTTGATCATTATAACACTTACAATTATTCAAAAGCAGTTTCGTTAATAGAATATTTTGTATTAGAGGAATTCTCAAGAACCTACATCAAAATGGTTAGGCCAAGAGTTAAGAATGATGACAAAGCAGTTTCTGTTGTTTTCAGTCATGTGTTCTCAGAATTAATAAGATTGTTAGCTCCTATAGTACCTCATTTATCAGAATACTTTTATCAGCACGCAAAAACCAAAGGAATGCCTGAATCAGTTCACTTAACAAAACTGCCAAACGGAAACAAAGAATATATTAATAAAAAACTGGAAGCAGAGGTTCAAAAAGTAAAAGAACTAACACAGGAAACGCTGAGTTTGAGAGAGCAGGAAAAATTAAGATTAAGATGGCCTCTGGAAGAGCTTATTTATGTTGGGAAGAAAAAAGAGTTTTCTAATACTCTTGAAATAATTGCTTCGCAGACAAATGTGAAAAAGTTTTCAGAAGGAAAAGAACCTAAAGGAAATTTTGCTTCAAAAGAATTCGGAGAAGGAAAAATCTTTCTGAATCTGGATGCAAGTCCTGAACTGAAAGAAGAATGGGAACTAATGGAATTAAGAAGAAAAATACAGGATATGAGGAAACAATTGAAACTTAACCCTGTAGATAAAGTTAAAATGCTCCTTAATTCCAGCGATCCTGATTTTGTTGAAAAATACAAAAAAGAAATTGAGGAAAGTACTAATACAAAAATAGTTGATGGTAAAGGAAAAACTGAAAAATTATTAGAAAGAGAATTTTTCATTGAATTGAAAAAATAAAACTAATTGTGATTTAATGAATGTAAAAGATTTGAAAGCTGATGAACTTGAAAAAGGAAAACTTTACGAAAGATTTCTGCATAATGGTTTCCAGGCAACGGAGATGGCAAGAAGCGTTAAAATAATTGAGGATATGAAAAAAGACAATGCGTTTGTTTATTTTGGATTTACTGCTAATTTAGTAGCTTCTGGTTTGAGAGGTTTGATAAAAGAGCTTTGTGAAAAGAAGTTTGTTAATGCTATTGTTACAACCTCGGGAAGTATTGATCATGATATTATCAGAACCTTTCAGGAGTACGAAATAGCCAGTTTTAATGAGGATGACCGTGAGTTGTTTGAAAAAGGTTACAACAGAATAGGGAATGTTTTGGTTAAATCTGAAGGGTTTGCTAAACTGGAGGAGAAAATGACTCCTTTCCTGAAAAAGTGTTTAGCAGAAAAGAAAATCTGGAGCCCGTCAGAACTATTGAAAAAACTAGGAACAACTCTTGATGAAAGCTCTTTCCTTTACTGGGCTGCAAAGAACAATATTCCGGTTTATTGTCCTGGAATAACTGATGGTGCTGCGTTTGGATTGCAGCTGCATTTTTTTAAAGAAGAAAATCCTGATTTTGTGATTGATGTTACAGCTGACTTAAAACCACTGCTTGATTCTGCTTTGAACGCAGAAAAAACAGGAGCAATTATTTTAGGCGGAGGAATTTCCAAGCACCACATAATTGGTTCCAACATCGTAAGAGAAGGACTTGATTATGCTGCTTACATTTCCACAGCACAGGAATTTGATGGTTCGCTTTCAGGAGCAAGGCCTAAGGAAGCAAAGAGCTGGGGAAAATTAAAAAGTGAAAGTAAAAGTGTTCATGTTAATTGTGATGCAACAATTGCTTTTCCGATTATTTATCATTCTCTTAAAGAGAGAGGATTGCTTTGATTGAATTACTTGTTCTTCTTTTTTTTGCAGGGGTTATTGTAAAAATTGCAGATGAGTTTTCTGATGCTTCTGAAAAAGAAAATTATACAGGAATTATTTTCGGGCTTATTTACGGGCTTTTATTAGGAATTGCAATGGCAAGTAACATTGTTATTGCAACAATTTGGGCCGGTATAATTTTTGCGTTAATTCTGAAAAACAAGTTTGATTCAATAACTCATTTAACAGGATTAATTACTATTGCACTAACAATAATTTTCATTAACAATTTTGAACTAAGTTTAGGGTTTGCAATAATCTATTTTTTCGGTTCTTTATTGGATGAAAAACTCAATGATTTTTTTGATTTTAATAACGCAAA
>NZBD01000006.1 GCA_002687735.1 Candidatus Iainarchaeum sp.
CTCAACAGCGTTAGCAGCACCTTGCATTGCCTTATTAGACAATAATGGATTTGTTTCAGACATACCTGTCCTCCTTCGGTTAAGCTCCCTTAATTGGGTTGGCTTATTTTAACCTATCGGCTAAAATTTTTGTTCTTGTGATTGTTTTCGGAAAATCTCTAGCTGTTTTTCCGCTAGTTTTCCGGTTTCAAGAATACTTTTTAAATGTTGTTCAACTTTTCCGACAACATTGTAAGCGATCCAAAGTTTTTCCCTTGTATCGCCTTCTTTTGCACCAGTTTTTTCTAAAAGTGCTTCAGAATAAATTTTTTTAAGAGTACCTAACGCCTCTTGAAAGAGTTTATTCTCTAATAATTGTTTGGCCTGGGATGACCGGCTGAGTTCTCTCTCCCTCTTGGCCTGATCGTTCTTCTCCATTAAAACCTTTTAGTTGTTGACTAAATATATTAGCAGATTTTTCAGCTTTTTCAAGAATTTTAGTATTATCAGCCATAATCATTTTGTCAAGATCAGCATCCGCTTTAATTTTAGCTGTATCAAGTTGTGTATTATATTTCAATGAAATATCTTTTATCTTCGCTTCAAAGTCTAATAGGTCAGCTTGGCGTTCTTGATTCAGTTCTTGGTATTTAAGTTCTAAATCAGCAATCTTACGTTTATTCTCTGCGTCAATTCTAGTAAATTCAATTTTTTCAATCGGTGTTAATGGCGGTGGCGTAGGAGGACCCATCATTTGTTTGCCTATCTCAGGATTAACAAAATAACTTTCAACATTCTTCAATCCGGCATTTTCAACAATTTTGGATAATGTATTATACATATTGGTTAGAGTAACCATTGGAAATTCTTTACTTCCCTGTAATTGGAAAGCCTCAAGTTGTCTTTGCAAAATATTATTAAGCATAACAATTTGTTGTTCTTTTGAGCCTGTGCCTAATCCAACCACTATGGAAACATTAAAACGATTTCTCCATTCGGTAGGTTTAACCGGAACATACTTGTTATGAATCATAATCACTTTTTCTTTGTCTTGATATTTAACCATCAATTCAAACATTTTTCTAAATAAATCTTTCACTCCGGTTTCGGCAAAAATTCTAGCCACCAATTCGGAACGCATTTGAGTTTGTGTCATTAAAGCATTAACGCCAGTTGCCGTTTTTGCGTTTAAAGTATCAGGGTCTAATCCTTGTATTTGTTTTGAAACTCCGGTTCTACTTTCCCTAACCGAATCTAAATATTCTAATAAAGGAAATGCTTGTTGTGAAATTGGTTGAGCTTGTAAAGGTTGCATCACTTGGTTTGGTGGTTGTTTAGTTCTAACGACTCCGCCAGGTCTAGTAGTTAAAAGGTCATCCATATTGACCATTCCATCCATGATTGCCACCCTATTGTTATTCGTCAAATACATATTGTCTAATAATTGACGTAGAACAGTAGATTTCATTAATTGAATATCCTCAACTAATTCAGCAATAGAACGACCATAAAATCTGTGCGGCATTGGAATTGGCGTAACCGAAACAAACGGCATCGTATCGCATGGCATATTTTCTAAAATAAAAGAACCATCAACTCCAGCCGTTAAAACTTTTCTTAATTCCGCTATGCCGTCTTTGTCATAATCGTAGCGTACATAACATTCGTAAATTTCAACTTTTTCCGTTGAACTGTCTGTTGGCGTTTCCATTGGAAAAGCACTAATCTGTCTTTGCCTAACTAAATTTTCAGTATCGAATAAAGAAGTTTGAGCTGTGGGTAATTTCATTACATCAGCTTCATCAAAGCCCATAAGAACTATATCCGATCTAGTCATATAAACTCTTTGAGCTATAAAGTCAGCGTCATCAATAGTCTTTGCATTTCTATTAATTAAAAATTCATCAGGCGTTACTGACTCCACTTTAATTCCACCCTTTTTAATTGTTCTTTTCAGGGTACAATTATGTAAAATAGGTTTAGGGAGTTGAGCTTTGATAATTTCTAATTGAGCAGGATCAGCAATCGTTTCTTCAGCTTTTTCAATAATAAGTTCGTTTTGTCCTTTTACTTTTTCATCAACAACTTCTTCTTCTTCAATCTTTTCAATATCATCATTGGTGTCCATCAACGCATAATACTCTTCTTCGGTTAAATTTTTATAAGTTTCATGTTCAACCTTTTCGCTTTCGTCATAATAAACTTTTAAAAATCCATTTTTTTCAATCAAAGCATCTTTGAAAAAATTATAAAGAAGTTTAAAGCCATCGTTTTCTTTATAGAACACATGGTTTAAATAAGCCGTTGCTTGATCAGCCATCGGCACATCTTCAGCCGTTACCGGATCGCAACGAACCACTTTGTCGGAAGAAGTGAAGATTCGCAAAAGGTTCGGTAGCATACTTTCAACGGTGTCGGAAACATCGGTACTTACGACTTGGGAGCGGCCATCAATTTCCGTTCCTAGTTTATCGCCTAAATAATATTCTAATGATTTTCTTCGTTGTGCTGAAAGATGTCCGCCCAAATATCCTAAAGAATTATTAATCTGTTTGCTTATAACAGCTCTTAATTCAGGATCTTCATGTTGTATGATTTTTTTTGCCATTTTAAACTATATATGCAGTATTCACTTTTATAGGTTTTTTCCAATCAGACCTTTGGACAGGTTCTACAATCGCTCCATACCTCATTCCGTCTGCGAAGTGCGAAGCCCAATTATGTAAAGGTCTATTTCTAAAACAATTATTTTTATCATCCCATCTTTTACAATAGGATTTTAAAGCCTCAACCAGTTTATTACAGTTTTGTTTATGAAACCAGCATTTTGGTAATATTTGGCGAACTTGTTCAATTCCATCTTCTATACTTAACTTGGGAGCAATGTCAAATTCCAAACCCATTTCTTTTGAAGTTTCCCAACGGCTTTTGTTCGTTCCCAGCTCTCTCACCCTAATATCATGGGGAGCGATATGCTTGGAATAAATATAAGGTTTGCTATCTATCACACCTAAATAATGTTCCAGACCCTCACCGGAGTTTTCGTAGCAATCTATGATTCTTATTTCATCCTTTAGGCGTTGAACAAAAATAATAACCGTACTATCGTTAATTCCCAAATCCCACCAAGTTTCGGTTTCAATTTCATTGTCTATGTCAAAATTCTTAATCCGACCTTTTTTGTCAAGTTCTTCCATTATGCTCCCATAATACGAACCGCTAATACCGGCTTGGAAGCTACATTCCATTTCTTGAGCGTAGGCCTCTGGAGACATCACATTTTTTGCATCCTTTAATTCCTTATCTTCAATAATCTTTGTTTCACTAGCTTTAAAAATACAGGTATACCACCCTTCCATTTGCTTCGCTAATTGGTGGAGTTGGTAAAAGTAATTCCGGCCTCTAGGCGTTCCAATAAAAATGGCAAACCCATTTCGATCCGACAAGCAAGGTCGCAATATGGTATCGAATAAATCCGGAGCTACGTTTTGGGTTTCATCAACAATAATCCCATCAAAGTATTGACCCCTAATGGCACTACTATTTTCCGCACCGATAATTTGTATTCTTGAATTGTTAATGGAAAAGTCCACCCTTAATTCCGACTCATTGGCTTTAACGCCAGGAATTGTGGCAGTATATTGTTTTAAATAATCCCAAGCTGTCGCTTTTCCTTGTAAACGGTATGGCGAAATAAAGGCATATCTAGGGTATGGCCGTTTATTGGTTAAGGCCGCCTTAATTAAATGGTTAATGCTAAATACAGTTTTGCCGCCCCTACGGTGTACTATGATTACATTAAACCGGTTCTTATCGCATTTCTTGTGTAAAAAATTTTGTAAAGTTCTGGGTGTGTAAGGAATAACAACTTCTTTCATTGCGTTGCCAAGCCCCCCTAGTGCAAAGTTCTTTTGGGGTTTAAATCCGGAGCTTCAAAAGGTTCAAGTCCAACATGAGCAAAGTGGTCGGTTAATTTGTGGCTAAAGTCGTTGGCTTCGTCATCATTTTCGAAACCTTGAAAATGGGTAACGACAACCGGCTTCTTGGTTTCCTTATCTTTTAAAATAAAAATAATAGTTTTTAAAATTAAATTGTCCATGTTTTTTTAAACCGCTTTTAAAGTTTAGGAGTGTATACCTCCCTTAAAATTAAAATTCCCATCCGATTGAAAAATGGGGAGGCGGTTTTCAATAACCCCCCTATTTCAATAATTAGTTTCAAATATCCGCATAAAATTACTAACGATAACTAATTCCTATCAATAGTAATCTTCCGATAATTAATTGTTATCGGAAAACCGAACCTAAACCGGTTCTAGTTCCCAAACCAGTTCGTATATAAGAACTATTATTTCTTTGTGAAAGAAATAGATTCATTAGTGATTTATCTAGCTTATTTGTTCATCAACTATTCCATTTTATATTTAAAGGTTCTGTTTTATCGCCTTTTATTGTTAGTTCAGCGGCTTTTGAATACACTTTTGGTCGCAATTTAGAAGCAGACCATTGTCTATTCGTTGTCATTATCTTTAAAATATTAACCAAGTTATGACCTTGCTTTGGATCTATTTCACCGGACATTAACTGTTTTTCTAGCTTCTTACGTTTATGCTCAATATCAGACAATAAATAATCCACCGCTAATGACTTGGATTTTTCATAGCGAATCATTAGATCATCTTTATCCGACACCAATGCCTTACGGAAGGTGGTCCAGCTACAATCGATTCCATTGCCATCGGTTTCAAATATTTCTCTAATCGTCTCACCGTCAGCTATCTTTTCAAGAATTAATGAGATTAATTTCTTATTGAGTTTTCTAGGCCTAGCCATAATTCATACACCCTTTAGGGTTGGGGCGTTTGTGAAAGGAAAGAAAGAACGCCCCAACGAATAGTATTCGAACCTATTTTGAAACTACAATCGAAAAGGGATTATCAATTAGTAGCTTATTTTTCTTAACATACAATATATAGATTTACAACGATTTTACAAATCATAATCTTTTTTACGGCTATCTAATAAATATTTGGTTGTAAAATTACCGGTAAAATCCTCCTTAATGATTCCTTTTTTAAGCATATCCTCAATAATTAACTGACAAGTGAAATGGCCTACCCTTTTATTATTTACAATCCAACTTATCGTTTCCTTGTCCAACAAGCCATTTTCGTAATCATTCCATAAATCAACCACAATTTGCAGTTTATCTTGTTTCGTTAGCTTATTGTTATAAAAATGCGGTAATAACTCATCTTTAAAATATCTCATATTTAGTCTAGCAAGTAGCTATGGGGGCGATCATAGTTTTTTAAAACCTTTAAACTTTTCCTTTAATTTGTGAATATCTTTTATCTTTAGCTTCTTATTACTACTGGTATTATCATCTGGTCTTATACTGTTACCCAAAAACTGGGTAGGGTCTGATCCCCAGATCTGCGTAGGGTCTCTACCCAAAAACTGCGTAGGGTTTGGGGTTTGCAGTTGATAAGTATTCGCCCCACCATCTCTTTCTACAATCGTCAAAACCTTTCGCTTAATCAGTTCTTTCTTGGCTCTTTGTAGCGTATTAATAGACATACCCAATTTCTTGAGTTTGACGTTTCTAATGGTTCTAAACTTGGGCGATAAGCTAACCAAGAAAACATAGAGTTTCAAAGCCGAACCGGATAAGTCCGACCAAGCGATAAAGTTGGGAACTTTACAGAATCCCTTTCTTAACTTTCTTTCCATTTTCGAATCACTTTTAAACCCCTGCCCAAATTTAAGCAATGTCTAAATATGGACATACTACATTTAGTAGAGTGTTATAAATATCACACAATATAACCTTGCAAAGCCCACTAAATAAGCATTATTTTTTTACTATTAAGCTGCTTTTTTCTTTGCTTTCCCCATAATTATGTATAATATCTGTATATGTTTAATTTAATAAGGGAGTCTAACATGAATAAAAAAGAAAAAGACCATGTTTATAAAATGATTGAAAAACATGGAAATAATCTAAAAGCTATTTTTAACATTAATGAAGATAGTGTTAAACTTTGTAAAAAACTTTTTAGATTAGAGAACAAAGCACACAGACTGGCTACTGATTATTGTAACGGAGATTTTCAAGGAGATATTGAAACCGAAAGCAATAAAATAGTTGATAAAGCTAAAAAGATTTTAAAAAC
>NZBD01000007.1 GCA_002687735.1 Candidatus Iainarchaeum sp.
AAAGGAAGAAATTTTGTTGAAGCAATGTTTACTTTAAAAGGAAGAAATAATTTTTTCAGAAAAAAGAATTCTGTTATTGTTAATATTGATGCCGACGCACTTAATTTGGAAGAAAAAATAATAACAGGAATTGCAAAAGAAATAACAAAGAAAGATGTTCCGATGTTACTTGGGAGGCACATTGAAAGAGGAGTTGATGTTCGTGTTTTTGGCGGAATAGCTTCTCCAAGCGCCACAGGTTTCAGAGTAATGAAAGCCAAAGCACTGGAACCTCTTTTTAGCATGAGTAAAGCTTGGTTAAGAACGTTTCCAAGAAAATTCGGAATGGATCATGCATTAAACATTCTTATTTACAGAAAAACTATTGTTAAAGGAACAAAAATAGATACTTCAAAAATACCTGTTTCCGGTTACGAATTATTCCATGAAAAGCCAGGTAAACATGAATCAGATGCTGTGCAAGTTCGTCAAAGAGCAGATGTTAGACAAAGATTTTTTGGGAACAGAAAAGTTCAATTTTCAAGACCTGAAGAATTAGCATTTCATGAAAGAAAAGGAAAAGCCCCAAAACAGCACCAAAGAAAAATAAAATAAAACTCAGATTGTTCCACAGATAAGTTTCTTTGAGAAAAAAGAACTATTTTTTCTTTTTAGGTTTTGAAACAGATTTTGGTTTCTTTAATGGTTTTTTAGCAATAGTTTTGGGTTTAGAAGCTTTCTTTGTAACCGGATTTGGCTGTACTGGTTTCTTAAATGATCTAACAGGTTTTACATTAACCAAAGATTCTTTACCAACAACCACGGGTAGGTTAGATTTGTTTACAATTGAATCAAGATTAATGTTTTTCAACTGCACTTTTTGCTTTGAAAGCGCTCCTAGTTCTGTTTCAAGTTTTTCTTTCAGGTCAATAAGTTTTGATAAGTATTCTTTGGATTTTTGTTTAAACTCAGTCTCGGAAATAAGCTTAGTGTTTAAGTGTTTCCTGAGATCAAATATCTTTTCGTTATAAGAATTTATTTCGGTAGAATAATCATCAATAGAAATAACATGCATTGCCCTTTCTTTCCTTTCAGATTCCAAAAAGCTTAATTCCTGCATATATCTATCTTTCAGGTTAGCATGCTTTTCAGCATTAATTTCTCCTCTCAGGAGGTTTACATCTGCATCTTTAATTAGTTTTTTTAAGTGCAAACTTTCTCTTTCAATAGAAAACTTTTTGTGTTTATGGGAAGCAATAAACCCAATTAAAACTAACAATAATACCAGCGAGAATGCAAGAGAAAACAATAATATTCCTACAAGAACAAAATCATCTTCCTTCGGATCAGAAACAGAACTTACCGGAACTGCATTTTCAACAACACTTTGCTCTAAATAATAAGAATTAACCATGCTTGAAGCAACAAAAATTTCCTCAGCAAGATAAGCAAGACTCAAACCGCTTCTCAGATTGTTCGCAGCACTTATAGAAAAGTCCTGTTCAGAATAATACTCCGCAGAAGCCAAGAAAAACTTGGCATGGTCAAGGTATAAAACAGCCCATCCAACAGAAACATTAGAATCCACTATTTGTTTTTCAACCGCAGAAATCTTTTCCTGAAGCATTTTCTTCAATTCATCAGGGGTTTTATCCTTTGAATCTATTTCAGATTCTACTAATGCTTTTGCAGAAGCAGCATCAAACAAGGAAGCTTCATGCCAGCCAAATAATTTTTCGTTTTTAGAAGCATTAACCCTCCTTGCAATATCCTCTCTTTCACCTTCCTCTTCCAGTATCCTTAGGCCATTTTCTGCATCAACTAAAAGAGGATCACTTAAATCCTTAAACTCATCAGAACGATAAACTAAACCGTTTGATTCTATTGATAAATTGTAAAAGTCCTTGGAAACATCAAGCCATGCAACAGCAAAAGCATAATCCTGAAGCCTCTGCAGAGTATTCTGTAACTTGTCTTCATCAGAACCATCAACTACAATAGTTTGTTCACTTCTGATCTTTTCAAGGGTTGTCCTGGCATAAGTGAATCTTTGCTGGGCAGACGCAAACCATTCCGCTCCTTTCTTTGGAATATTTCCGGATAAATCATTTTCAAAATTGTTTAATTCCCTTTGTAATTCCGCAAGGCGTAAATCTAAAGCTGTTGAGTTTTCCTCTAAAAGAGAAGGATTGTTTGAAACTTCCTTAACAATAATTGCATTAACCCTTGCTAAAAAAGCAAAGTTTGCGGCAGAATACATGTAATTTTGTTCGTTCAGGATTTCGGCTCTTGACACTGTTTGTTCAGAATCATTCAGAACCTCAAGAAGAAAAGTTATTATTTCCGGATCCTCTAAAAGAGTTGAAGAAAGGCCATTCCTTGCTTCAGAGGTTATTTGTCTTGTTTCTTCAATATAATTGTTTGTTAAAATTTTGAAAGAACCCAAATTAGAGGGCAATTGTACTTTTCCCGGAATAAAATCAGGAATGGATTCTGAAGCAGTTGTGTTAATATCGATGTTATCCACATCAGTAAAAGCAAATTCTATTGCTTCTTCAATATTACTAATCTCAACAACTTTAATCCCCCAAGTTTCCGGAGCATACTCTAAAAGATTTACACTTCTAACTCCTTCATCAAGCTTTATTGTTTGAATTGCTTCTCCTCTTGGAATTAAAAATAATTTTTTTCCTGTGTTTGCTGCTTCTTTTGTTTTTTCAAAAACACCCCCAACAGGACCAACAGAACCATCCTCATTAATTGTTCCGGTAATGCTTACATTATCTGGAAGTTTTTTGTCGGTTAACATTGAAACAGCAAGCAAAGTCATAGCAGCTCCGGCACTCGGACCCTCCACAACAGAAGCTATACTGGAAATTGTGAACTTATAATCATGCATGTTGGTGTTTGAGTAAAAGTTTCCTGCAACCTTAATCGCGGTTCGTTCAGCATTCTGGGTTGTTGTTCCAACTAAAGGAGTTACAGCCGACCATATCTTTCCGGTTCCTGGTTCAATTTCAAGAGTTAAATCAGCTACTAAACCTTCCCCTTTAGTTGTTACGGCATAAATACTCAGTGAATCTTTCTCAAGAACTGCCCATGAAACTGAGGCAAACAAAATCAAAAATAAGGCTGCTAAAAAGAATTTCTTCAAACAAAAAACCTCTAAACCTGAACTCTAAAAATTAGTATTTATGAGTTTAAATAGGTTTGTTTGAATGCTAAAACGTTAGTGAAAATACTTAAAAATAAGGATATTTAACCAAAACAAAAGAAATTGGAAAAAGAAGTAGATTCCTAGGAATCTACCCAAATAAGCTTCCGAGTCCTTCAGCAGCTTCTTCTTCACTCTTTCCTTCATCTTTTGGTTCTTCTTTCTTTGTTTCTGTAGCTCCTGCCTCTGCTGCCGGTGCTGCTGCAACTGGTGCTGCAACTGCTGCTTTCTCAATAGCTTCTTCTATATTAACGTCTTTTAATGAAGCAACCAAAGCTTTAACTCTGGAGTCATCAACTTTAACGCCTGTAGCTGTGAGAACTTTATTTACGGCATCTTCTGTTATTTCTTTCTTTGCAGAGTGAAGTAACATTGCACTATATACATATTCCATACACTTCACCTCGTAAGCTTAACTAAAATGTTAAGAATTATCCTCCTTTTTTTCTTCCGCTGGTTTTTCATCTGCTTTCTTTTCAGCAGGTTCTTCTTTAGGAGTTTCTTTTGCTTCAGGTTCAGAAGTTTCCTCTTTTGATTCTTCCTTTGCCTCTTCCTTAGGTTCTTCCTTAGGAGCATCCTTGATTAAGGGCTTCAAAACACTTGCTTGTGCATTAGCTTTAGCAAGCAATGAACCTACAGTAGCTGAGGTTAGAATATTAGCTTCCAATGCAACTGCTTTTGCATCGTTGAAGGCTTTTGTAACTAAAAGTTCTGTTGTTTCAGAGGTTAATATTGCAGCATTAACAGCAAGGTTGAATGCTTTCTTGTGTGCATTTACAAAATCTCCAAAAACTTGGTCAGTATCAATATCAAGAACATCCGCCTTGTAAACCTGACCTTGTTCTAAAACAGAAATAATTTTCAAATCAACTTTGAAAGGTTTAATATTAAGTTTTGAAAGTGTACCAGCTACTGCCTCACTTACAGGCTCTCCTGCTTTTGTAACAACTTTATCTTCCATTATAGAAATTGTAGGTCCCTGAACCGCAACTTTTAATCCTGCTGATTTTAAATCTGATAATGCGGGTCCCGGAGGAATCCCTGTATCACCTGCAGCAATACTTATGTCTTCCTCAGCAATAGCTCCGGTTTTTGCAGCAATCTTTCCCTTGTTCTTTTTCAGAAAAGCATATAATTCAAAAGGATTCATTTCAGTAAAAATCAGAGCGCAGTTTTCCTTAGCTTCATCAACCAAAACATTTGTTTCCTTAACCTCTGAAAGAGCTTTCTTGATTATTTTTGTTTTGGAAACCTTAACAACACTGTTTTTTTTCAGTTTTTTTCTGACCTGCTGGAACAAAGCTGCAGGATACATATTAACATCGGCAACAGCAACAACAGGATAGCTTGAAGCTAACTGTTTTAATTCTGTTAACTGTTTTTCTTTCCAGGGTTTTGTGTGTGAAGTCATTGTGCTTCACCTTTTGGGGCTTCTTTTTGATCATATTTTTCACCGACTTTAATCGACTTTCCCATTGTAAGTTTAATTAAAACGGATTTTATGTTTGTATCATTTCCAGGAACTGATTCAGAAACAACTCTGTAAACTTCCATTATGTTATCAGTTAACTGTTCATCCTTGAAGCTTTCTTTTCCAATCATTACATGAACAACAGGCATGAATCTTCCTTTCTTGTTGGTAACTTTGGTGGAAGTGCTGATATTTTTGATTCCGTTTTCAAAAGCAGAAACTGAAGCAGTAATAGGTTTAGGCATTCTTCCCTTAGGGGCTAACTGTTGCCCTAAATACTTTCCAACGGTAAGCATTGTCGGACCCTCGGCTAAGAAAACATTATAATCTCTGATAAGTAATTCAACATCTTTCTTTTTCAGATTCGGTATTTCAGAATCCTTAATAATTTTTGAAGCTTTGTCTTTGATGTCCTGTGCAAATAAATTATCCTTTACAAAAACAAGTGTTTTGATGTTTCCCTGCTTTCCAGTAGAATGAGGAAGAGTAACATCAACATCAATCCGGTTGTCAGCCTTTTTGAAATCTATTCCTTTAAAATTTATGGCTAACTCTACAGATTGTTCGAACTTTCTCTGTTTGCTTAACTGCCTTGCATGGCTTAACGCTTGAATAACTTCTTGTTTTTTCATTTTGATAACCTACCAACGAATTGGTAACGTTCCTTACAGAACAGCGGCTCTAAAATTAGAGCTTATATAATCAAATTCCCTCTAAAAAGGTTTAAAAAGCTACTTTTCTTTCTTCTTTGGCCTGATTATTTCTGTTTTACCGTCATCTTTCACAACTTCAGTTTCAACATCTTTTTTTGGTTTATCTGCGGTTTTTGAAATATCAAGTGCTTTTGAAACACCGGTATCTTTCTCCATTTTTTGCATGTGCTGAGAGTAAGATTCCTTAGCTTTTGCTGGTTCTGCTTCAGATGGTTTTTTGGCTTCCTTAGGTTCTTCTGCAGGAACTTCTTCCATAAGAGCCTCGGATTCTTCTTCTATAACATCTTTTTTAACTTCCTCTTTTGGTTCCTGAATGGTTTCTATTTTTTTCTCTTCCGCAGGCTCAGATTCTTTTGCTTCAGGTTCCTTATTTTCCTCTGAATGTATTGCATCATCAATTTTTTCCTCAACTTTTTCTATTGTTTTCTCAGCAACTTCCTTTGCTTTTTCAGCAACCTCATGAACATCAACTTCTTTAACTATTTCTTTTACTTCCTTAACAACTTTTTCAACGCTTTCCTTAGCTTCTTCTACAACCTGCTCAACAGCAGCCTCAACTTTTTCCTGAGTCTGTTCTGCGGGAGCTGCTCCGAAGAATGAATTCCATTTTCCAGCTTTAAATTCCTGCTGAACTTCTTTAGCATGCTTTCCATCAATCATAACACTCATTGAATTACAAGTTCCTATAATTTCTCTTGCAGCAGCATAAACAGTACTGGATGTTAAAGCAACAAGCTTCATTTCAGCAAGTTTTTTTACCTGATCCATGGTAAGAGAACCAACATTATCTGTTTTTTGATTTGCTCCGCCTTTTTTTGTATTAACTTCTTTCAGAATTAAAGCACTTGTTGGAGGAGAACCAACAACAATTTCATAAGTTTTGTTAGAATTAACTTCAACAGTTACAGGAACTTTCATTCCGGCATAATTTTTTGTTTTTTCGTTGATTTTTGCAACGACTTCCCCAATGTTTACTCCAAGAGGCCCCAAAGCTGGTCCTAAAGGTGCGCCTGCGGTTGCTTTTCCGCCTTCAATCAATGCACTTATTTCACTCAATTTTAATTCCCCCTCATAAAATCAAAGTTCTTTTTCTTTTCGCCAAGGTTTTCTTTTTCTTTTAAAGAAAAAGAAAAGGTTGTTGTGCTTATTTCACCCATTTAAATCACCAATTTCTTTTTTCCTATTCGTTTAGAATCCTAATATGTTCAGCATGAATTGTAACAGGAATCTTTACAGCCGCTTCAACTAATTCAACGGTAACCTCTTCCTTAGTATCGTTAACTCTCATTACTTTTGCTCTTTCTCCTTTGAAAGGCCCTGCAATTAATTCTACTTTCATTCCTTCCTTAATGCTTTTCATCAAAGGTTTTGCTTCTAACAAACCTGAAAGTTCCTCAATATTAACCGCGCCCCCAACAATACCTCTTCCTTTTACATGAGAAGTATTATTGATTCCTCTCTGGAGAGTTATTTCATTGTCAGCTTCTATAAGCACATAACCTTTCAATCCCGGAATAACTGAGATTGAATAAATGTTCAATTCCTCTTTCTGAATCTTATGGCTAAGTATATCAACCACAAGACTTTCTTGACCAACCGTAGTCCTAATAGTAAAGATCATAAAAAAAACTCCGAAAAAACCGGAAAAAACAGGTTATTTCTAATTAATTTCAAGTAAAATACTTTAAAAAGGTAATGCAAGGCCTAAAGCTGAATAAAGCCTTCTAAAATAAGCTTTACAAAAAAACCTATTACTCCTATAAGTATAATTCCAAGGCCTGTTATTTGTGACATAACCCTGTATTCCTGCATATCAGGCTTCCTTGAAACATTAAAGATCCTGGTACTTGACTGAATAAACGCATCAACATCTACCATTATAATCAATAAGAATTGGTTTAGATAGTATTTTAAATGAAGGGTTTTCTTAATTGAAGTGAGAAGCAATGAGAATTAATTTTGGGTTTTTGAAAAGGCTTACTAAAAAAGGCCGTGAGGAGCGAAGAAAGGAAGCTATAGCAGCAAGAGCTGAAAAAGAATTTTTAGAAAACAATAGGGATTTTACTGGAATAATACATTCCACTCTAGCAAACTTTCAAGAATTAGAAATTAAACGTGATACTGTAATAGGCCCTGAAAAAGTAGGGGTTCTAGTAAAAATGGAGAAGCCAGGGAAAGAACTAATTGCAGAATACCAAAAACAAGAGGCCGCAGCTTCTGTGCATCAATTAAAATATGGCGGGAAATTAAGTAAAGAAACAAAAGAAATAGTGGAAAGAATTATATCAGAAAACCCAACCAAAACATGGAATGTTGCAACAAGGATATTTACAATTAAAAAAGAGAGAATAGAATTACAAAGAAAGTTGAATTAAAAAGAAATTAAAGGAGTTCGCGTTCAATCCGCGAACTGCTGAAGGTAATTTGCTGACTTCAGTCAGCAAACTGCACGCCTAAATCAATTGTGCCGTCTTCCGGAAGCTCTGCTCCGTCTAAATACGGGAACTTTCCTCCGGCAATAACAACCATTGCCTGTATCTGGTTCTTTGGAACAGAATCATCAATCATCGCACCCCAAATAATGTGTGCATTAGAATTGATTTTTACTGAAACTGCTTCCACAATCATCTCAGCCTCTCTAAGAGTCATGTCAGATCCTCCAACAACATTGATCAGTGCTTTTCCTGCATTGGAAATATCCACATCCAACAAAGGAGATGTTAAAGCATTTTCAACTGCTTCAAGAGCACGTGCATCAGCTGCTACTCCGGCTTGAGAAGTTGATTCTCCCAAACCAATCATAGCTGCTCCGCCTCTTTCAAGAATAGTTCTTAGATCAGCAAAATCCAAGTTAATTAAACCAGGTTTTGTAATCATTTCAGTTATTCCCTTAACAGCATTTGTTAAAACTTCATCAGCTACTTTAAACGCAGCATTAACGGGAAGATCAGGAGCTATCTCCAGAATCTTATCGTTAGGAATTACAATAACAGTGTCCGCATGAGTTCTCAAATTTGAGATACCATTCATAGCATTTTCCATTCTTTTCTTTCCCTCAACAGTGAATGGTAAAGTTACCACGCCGATTGTTAAAGCTTTGATTTTTTTAACAAGTTCAGCAACAACAGGAGCTGCTCCGGTTCCTGTTCCGCCACCCATTCCACAAGTAATGAAAACAAGGTCTGCATCGCTTAACAAATCAGCAAGATCATCAATGGATTCCTGTGCAGAAGCTTCTCCAACACTAGGATCGCTACCAGAACCTAAACCTCTTGTTAGTTTCTTTCCAATTAGAATTTTTCTGTCTGCTTTTACTTTCAATAAGTCCTGGGCATCAGTGTTAATAGCGAATGTTTCTGCTCCAAGAATACCAACCTCGGTCATTCTCTGGATAGTATTGCATCCTCCTCCACCTACCCCAACTACTCTGATTCTTGCTTTGCTATTCTCTAACAGCTTTACAAGAGATTCATCATCATCAGTATATTTTCTCTTTGATTTTGATTTTGCCTTATCAGCATCGTCCCTAACTCTTTTCAGTGCTTTAGATACTACAGTCTTCAATTCACACACCCCTTCAATATGTAAAAATACCCAATTAAACTGGAATTAATATATTCTCCACTAAAAAACGAATATAAATCCATATGCCAAAAACCAGCAAAAATGAAAGAAATTGTTACTCTGGAGTAGTGAATCAAACTTTTTCTAAAAAGTTTGATCAAAAACAATAAGAAAATGAGAAAGTCTACATAATTTTATTGGGTTCAAAGTCGCATAAATGCAATTAGGTGAAAGCTTTTTATTAAAAGAAATAATAGTATTTGCATGATTGTGTTTCCAATGAGCAATTCCCTTGAATTAGGAAAAAGCATAGCCAAAAAATCAAATTCAAAGCTCGGAAAACTCAAATCTGAGCTGTTTCCTGACGGGGAGTTTCACATGCAGTTTATTGAAAGTGTCAGGGGCAAAACAATAGTTCTTGTGCAGAGCCTTTCACCAAACCCGAATGATACTTTAATGGAACTATACTTTGCGGGAAGAACTGCCAAAGAACTTGGGGCCGCAAAAGTTATTGGAGTGATTCCTTATTTAGCTTACATGAGGCAGGATAAGAGATTCAACAGAGGAGAATGCGTTTCGAATCATTTAATGGCACACCTGCTTAACACCAGCCTCGACAGGGTTATTACAGTTGATCCTCATTTACATCGCGTGCACAATTTAACAGAACTGTTTCATATTGAACGCCAAAAGATAACCGCAAACGAAGATATTGCCGAATATA
>NZBD01000008.1 GCA_002687735.1 Candidatus Iainarchaeum sp.
TAACAAAAGGCAGATTAATCAAATAGAAATTATTGTGCTTATACTTCAAACCATTAGTGAAAATGAATTTATCGTAGAATGAGTTTAACATTATTGTTCACCTCGTATGATTGAATGGATTGCCCTGTATGCCTCAACTTCTAGTGGCCAGACTATAAGAGCATTACCGATTCTTTTTGAAAGAACCACGCGTTTGCTGATTAGTTTTTTTAAGTAATAAGAGTAATTTGTTGAATGTCTTTTTTTGTGTTCGCGGGAAGAAATATCCTCATTAAAATGTTCAGCAATTTCCAAAGCAGAAACAGGCCAGTGTTCCCTAACTAACTCAAGAACCTTTTCTTCCTTATCACTCAAACCTGCAATGCCAGAATTATTGCTCATTAAAAGCTATATAAGTGTTTTGAAATATAAAAAAGTATTTAATTAATCTGGCATGGCAGAAAGATAAGTATATATTCCCTATTACTGTTGTAGGCAATAGTATATTGCTTAAGAGAAATCATTGAAATAGCTATATTTACTATTTTATGTCTAATTCAAAAACAATTAAATACATGAAATACACACAATAGAATCAATGAAATCACGGAAAATAGCTCTGATTTTCTTCCTTTTGATTTTAGCACTACTTGTTTCTGCATCTCCAATAATGACTATTAAACAGTTAAATGAGGCAAATGAGATTGAGGGAAAAAAACAGGCGGAAGAAAGTAGTGCCTGTGGAAGACAATGCTTAATAGATGGAGGCTGGGATCCTGATTCAGGATGGGAACCAAATGCTAATGCCTCAGTCGCATGCAATCTAAAATGCAGTCCTGAGCCATGCACAGCGTCCTGTAGTCAACAGTTTTCAACTTTTAACGAAATTGATGCGTGTATATCGAAGTGTGTTGTTCCAAAAATTGAAGCTTGTACAGCAGAATGTAATAGTTATGAAAACACATGGGATAAGTGGTATCTAAGTAGATGTATCTGTGTTTGCGACTCCGGATATGTTCCAGGATCAAACGGCTGTGTTTTAGAAGGAGAAGTTCCTGATCAACCTCCGACTGAAGATCCTCCAAATATTGGTTTGGATGTTCCAACTCCTGATGAATTAATGCATTTGTTTTCAGAGGATGGCTTGTTTCCGGACGACCCTAAGTTTGGAGAAATGGATGAATATACTAAAGAGAAAATCAAATCATGGCTTGGAATAGATGTTGATGATTATAAAGCAGGCAGCGGAGAAGGAAAAAAGGCTTACATTATTCTTAATGAAACCCTAAAACCAGCAGAATACAATGTTTTTGGCAATACAATAACTCGGAATAAACTTGAGATTTTGTATGTTTACAAAAAAATGCAATACATGACTGCTTTTTTTGATCACATTGGTTATGACTTGCGAGTAATAGATAAGAAAGATAGTGACACAGTTTTTAGGGCAATAGCAGATCCTAGTGCTGGTGCAGTGGCTTACTTTGGCCATGCTGCAGCTCCAACTATTGAAGATCAGTCTTATGAAGAAGGAGTAGGCAACTTACTTGCATTGGCAAGAAAACAATGGTATATAGACCAAGGAATGGATGCTAGAGAAGCTCAAAGAAAATCTGTTGGCGAAGATACAATGGGACTTGATTTTTATTATAATCACACTTGCCACTCAGCAGATCCTGGTTTTGAAAATCTTGCAAATCTTTTGATTAGACCAAGCGGAATTTATTACGGAGAAGAAGGCCTTTGGTGGGCCGCTTCAGGAGCAGGAACAAAATATATAAGGTGAAATGAAAATGAGTTACAAAAAATTGTTTGCAATAATAATTCTTAGCATATTTTTAGTTGGTTGCATTGATGATGACTTTGATACTCCGCGAGATGACATTGGTTATGAGGGGGAAGGTTCAGGAGTTTATGAAAAATTATACACTGGAGATTCTTTTGATGCACTAAAACAAAAACTTAGAGGTGATGGGTTTTCAATTGAAGATGCTTCAATTAATGAGGATGTGGCTGTTGTAAAATATTCTCAAAGCGCTGATGCTGACCCAAATGAAATTTATGCCAATTGGACTTACATTTTTGGGCAGATGGTTAGGTTAGCTCCTTCCAGCGAACTTGAAAGGAATTTTATTATATGCGATTTTGATGATGGTGAAACAGTTATGGTAGGGGCAAAAACAGGAACAATAAAAACATTTTTAGAAGGAAAAGTTGATGCATGGACATTCATGTATTATATAAATTTTATTCCAATAACAAAAGGACCACAAATTTGGACAGGCGAATGAAATGAAACACTTTCTTTTTTTAGCATTGATTTTAATTCTTTTATTTTCTGGTTGCTCACAACCACCCGAACCAGAGCCAACTGAGCTTCCAAATGATTTTGAAATCACTTACACAAGCCATGCAATGCATCTTGATTGGGGTGGTTTTGAGTTTGAAACAAGTGCTTCTGGGAATGCTTCTTTGATTAACACTATGGGCCTTGCAATGGAAGCTAGAAAAGATTTTTCAGTAACAAAAGAAGAATTGCTAGAAGTTTACAAAGTAATTGTTGCTAACAATTTCTTTTCATTGAATGAATCTTATTATGATCCAAGCATAATGGATGGTGGTGAAGAAGTAATTAGCATTACTGCACATGGAAATTCCAAAAGAGTAAGTGTGGTTAATTTTTACCAGCCTCAATTTGATGCAGTTGGTGCCAAGATTAGTGAACTAATTACAAAAAAACTTGGCTTAAACGCATTTGACATGAAATCCTTTTGTTCAGAAAAAAAGATTGAGTGTGAAGAAAGACCACTGTTTGAATGTGGCGATGCGGAATGTGCTATCTCAGATGATGCTTGTGAAGAATGGTCTGAATATTGTGCATGGGATTCGAGTGAAGACCCAACGCACCCATTAGAATTAACTCCAGAGTATTGCAATAAGTTACAAAACAGAGAGGAATGCATTGAGCATTGCAGTGATGATTTATGTTCACAGGAATTATGCGATACGCTAATGTTTGAGGCTTCTGAGTGTACTGAATGCGGACCTGGCTGTTGTGAAAAATGCACTAATCTTAGTTCATGCAGTTTAACCTTTTGTGAAGTTGCTTGGGTTTTACCGTATGGAGGGGCATGGGAATTTGGCGGGTGCCAGAACATTAATTTGTGCATGAGCTTTGAAGAAACATGCGCTTCCTTATCTAACAATTATGAAGGATATGCTGTGGCTGTAGCAGTAGAAGATGATTCAGAAACTGCAAAATTATATCAAGAAATATCAGAATTACTAGAACAAGCTTATGCTGATGAGTGTAACTAATAGATAACCCAATTAAATTCTTCAAAATCCGCCGAATAATTATTTAATGCCCCACAAGTGAAAGCTATATTGAATATCCTTGTATCAATTATAGTATGATAAACGATAAACTTTCAAACAAAACAATGGCTGAAATTAAAGAAGCTAAACAAAGAGTAAAAAATGGCGAATATTATTCTGAACAAAAAGCAAAAAAGATTCTAAAAATTTAGTAAAATATTCTAATGCCTTCTGTGAATATGAATTAAGTGTTCGAAGTTATCCAGGTCTGATTTTCTTAAGAGTATAATTAAGCCTGAAAGGATTACTAATGAAAAGCCCATTATTTCATCAATAGAGTGGATTTCTCCAAAAAGAACAAATGCTAACACTGATGCAAAAATTAATTCAGAAAGGGTTATTATTGAAGCAGTTGACGCTTCGAGTTTTTCCAGAGCATAATAAAAGAAATCACTCGCGATTCCTCTGAAGAAACCCATTACTGCAGCAAGGCCAACATAAAAATAAAAATTTTCTATTTGCGGAATTTCAAAAGCAAGCATAACAGCGATTGTTAAAACAATAACCCTGAAACCGTTTGAATAAATCGAAACTGTATGAAATGAATAATCTTTCAGTTCTCTTCCAACAACAATGTCACCAGCATAAAACAAAGCAGCACCTAACGCAAATAATATTCCTAAATCGAGTGAAAATATATTTTCAGGTCTTGCAATAAAATATACTCCTATAAGAGTAACTCCCAATCCTGCTAATTTTTTTATGTTGAGCTTTTCTCCAAGGAATATTACTGCCAAAACCAGCACCCATGCAGGCGCAGTATAAGTAATGAAATAAACATTATCAAAATCAGTGTAGGTTATTGCTAAAAGAAAAAATAACGGAAGAGCAAGGCTGAATAAACCGCTCATAAGAACCATCTTCAGTTCCCATATATCTGTGATTATTTCATGCTTGACTTTTTTATAATCGGAAATAATCCATACTGCAAGAAACCTGAAAATGAAAACAACCCATAAAAGAAAAAGTATCGGGAAACCGGCATCTAGCATTGATTTGTAAGAGATGCTTGTAACAGCCCAGACCAAAGCAGCTGCAAGTAAAGCAAGCGCTGCAACTTTTTGTTCCATTTATTTTTACAGGGAATGACCTAATTTAAGCTTTTTTGTTTCGAGGTATTTTCCATTATGCTCATTAGGATCAGATTTAATCGGGACCTGTTCAACAATATCCAAACCAAAACCATGCAATCCTTTGAGTTTCTTTGGATTATTTGTCATTAATCTTATTGTGCTTAAACCTAAATCAACCAGAATTTGTGCACCTATTCCAAAGTCTCTTTTATCCATTGGAAAACCCAACGCATAATTTGCTTCAACAGTATCTTTTCCATGTTCCTGTAATTCATAAGCTTTTAATTTATTCAGCAAACCAATCCCTCTTCCTTCATGATGCGGGATATAAAGAACAACTCCTTGTTCTTCTTTTTCAATCATTTTCAAAGCTGTTTCTAACTGAGAATTGCAATCGCACTTTTTACTGTGAAAAACATCCCCGGTTAAACAAGCAGAGTGAACTCTCACCAAAACGTTTTGTTTTCCGGAAACATTTCCTTTCACTAAAGCAATGTATTCTCTGTTTTCAATAACATCAGAATAACCAAATGCTTTGAAATCCCCAAACTCAGTTGGAAGATTTACTTTAGCAACTTTTTTTACCTGCAAACCATCTTTCAGTTTGTGCTGAATCAGATCTTTTATTGTAACAATTCTCAAATCATGCTTTTTTGCAAACACCATTAACTCAGGAAGCCTTGCCATGGAACCATCATCATTCAAAATTTCACAAATAACAGCAGTCGGGTTTTTTCCAGCGAGTTTTAGTAAATCAACAGCCCCTTCAGTATGGCCAGCTCTCTGAAGGACACCCCCTTCTTTTGCAACTAAAGGAAATACATGGCCCGGCCTGCAGAGCTTTTCAGGTTTTGATTCATTGGAAAAAATAGTTTCAATTGTAAGAAGCCTGTCTTTGATACTTATTCCTGTGCCTCCGGAAGCAGCATCAACAGAAACAGTAAATGGAGTATCAAACCTATCCCTATTTTGAGTCATTCTCGGTAAATCCAACTGTGAAGCTTTTTCAAGCGTTATAGGCACACAAATGAGACCTCTGGCATCCTTTGCCATAAAATTTAGCTTCTCTACGGTTGCTTTTTCGGCAGATAATACCAGATCACCTTCATTCTCACGATTCTCATCATCCACAAGAACAATTAACTCGCCGTTCTTCAGAGCTTCCAAAGAATCCGGAATAGAATCAAATTTATAATCCACAAAGAACACCTATAATACTGGAAGAATTCTTCCTGAATTTACTTAAAAATGTTACGCGTACCAAAAATGAGTTGCCATGGATAAAGTTCATTTTACACGAGCCCCAAAAGCAAAAGAACTGGAACAGGTTCTGAAGAACGGGAACACTATTTACCTGACAAAAAGCGCAAAGCAAAGGCTCAGTGATAAGGCAAAGAAAAAAATCAAGGATTCCGGAGCTGAATTAGTGATTGAAAGTGCAAGAGGCAGACCTATTGAACTTAATTTGCAGACTATTTCTGAAATAGTAGAACTTCACAAAGATCACAGAACTTTCAGGGAAATAGAAAAAATAACCGGAATCTCAAAATCAACAGCTCACTATCTGATTAAGTATGCTGAGAGAAATAAAATCAAAAAAGGCAAAAAAGTCGTTTATTTGTGAACCTAAAGAGTTAAAATATTCAAAAAACGTATTATTCCCATGGATAACTGGGAACAGAAGATGACTGATTTTTTGAGGCATGGCCAAAAGGACAGGGTCACTTTTCTTGAAAACCTTGGCAAACAAATTCTGCCTACCCAATTAACAAGAATTCAGCAGAATGACAAAACTATTCTGAAAGAAATGGTTCTGCCAAAATGGATGAATTGGGAACTTTTGTATGAATGGAGCAACCGCTATAAGGTTAATGAAAAAGGAAGAGAATGCATTCTCTGCAATAATCAGAAAAAAAATGGCATTGAGTTTATGGAAAAATGGATTTGCGAGGATTGTTTTTTAAAATTAAAAAACTTGGAGTGATCTGGTTTGGATAAGGCAAATGAAACACTGAGAAAAAAATTACTTGAAGAAGAAATGAAGCTCAGAAAAAAACAGCCGGAACACTGGGCCAAAACCAAATACAGAAAATACGCAAAACCTTTTACTGAAGCAGAGAAGGAAAAAATAAAAGAACTTGAAAAGAAAAGGAAAGAAACTGCGTCCAAAACAAAAAAAACTATTGTAAAAAAGAAAACAAAAAAGAAAACTTAAGTGTATTCTTTCAAATTTGCTTTTTCTTTTTTTGAAATAAACTTATGAGTTAGGTCAACGCATTTTAGAAGAATGGGTTCTATTTTGTTTCCTTTTCCGTTAAAACCAGCAGCTCCCTGATGACCGCCTCCTTCTCCAGGAAAGTGTTTTTCAAGTTTGTTGAAAACATCCCTTGCTAAATCGAATTTCTTTTTATTCATCCATGAATTATTCACACGACCGCTTATTCTTATTGTTCCTTTTTCTGCAAAACCGCAAAAAGCAACATTCGCACCAATCCTTATCAAAGCGTTAGCCGCATTAGATTCAAAAGCACCAACATCAGAGACTGCTATTATTGCTTTTCCTGATTTGAAAATTTTGACTCTTTTTGCTGCCTTTAATGAAGCAATCCTTTGGGAAAAATCAATTTCTGTTGAGAAAAGATCCACAAGACCTCTGTAAGACAAGCCTGCTTTTTCCATTACCTCAGCCATTATTTTAAAAGTACTGTGATCCGCAATGTGAAAACTTGCAGAATCAGTAATTATGCCTGAAGCAATACAGGCATAAGCTTTTTTTGAAATTTTTAGTTTTGTTTTTTTCAGTAATTGGTAAACTAATTCGGTTGTGGAAATTGCTTTTTTGGAAGCAAAAATATTTTTCTTCGGGGCCATTATTTCTTTTTCTTCAGAATGATGATCTATAAGGAACTTTTTCCCATTGTAAAATAAGAAGTTTTTTTGTAATGAACCAAGCATTTTGCTTTTATTAAAATCAACGCACAATAAAGCATCAAATCCTGTGAATGACGGGTTTATTTTGTAAGGGATTTTGAGTTGTTTTGCAAGAGCTTTTGCATTTAAATTTAAATGGTCAGGAACACCTATAGTTATTTTTGATTTTTCTTTTAATGAAAAGTAGATTGCTGCTGCACTTGCTAATGAATCAACATCGGCACCAGCATGGGTTAGGATTAATACCTTTTTCCCGAATAAAGGAGAGAGGTTGTTAAGAGGCATTTATTTTTCCTCTTTCTTTTCCTCATTTCCTGCCTGGGCTTTCTCAATCTCTGTTTTTAGTTTATTTAATTTATCCATTAAAGTTTCTTCCTGTTTTTTCAGTGTCTTTGCCCTTAAGTCGATTGTTTCTTTTTGTTCGGTAAGATCCTTTCCGACTTTTTTTGCATCAGTTAAAATCAAAATGTTTCCAACTGCTTTGTACACTTTCTCTTCTTTACTGTCTTTCAGTTCTTCCAGTGCCTCTGATATTACCTGGCTCTGGATTTTCATACTCTGAGTCTGGTTTTCTATAGCAGATAATTGTATCCTGCTTTTTTCAAACTCCTGAATGCTTGCGTTTATCTCGTTTGTCATTTGTTTTTCACCTCTGAAACTTCCTTGCATAATTCTAACAGCCTCGTGAAAGTAAATTCTGAAGCCTTCATTGCTGATTCATCTTCAGCACTTATTTTGAGCAAAATAACATTTTTATTTGTATTTATAGTGGTTTTTGAGCGCTTTTGGAATTCATTATTAAGTTCTACCGAAACAGCCTGATAAGCAGCCTTAGCTGTTTCCTCATCATGGAACTCAAATTGCTTTTCGACGTCCATGAAAATCATCGAGCATTAACTGTTTTTGTGATTGGTTCTCTTATTTTTGAGAAAACCTTGTAACCACAACCCGGACATCTTATAGCTCCGTTAGGAAGAGTTGCAACTTCTTTTCCACAGTTTAAACATAAGTACATTAGTTTTCACCCTTATCAGTTTCTTTCTCAGCTTTTTTAACTTCCTTTACTTTTTCTTTAACTTCCTTTTTCTCTTTTTTTTCTTTAACTTCTTTTTCGGTTTTTTCTTTTTTAACCTTAGGCTTTTTCTCTTCGGTTTTCTTTACTTTCTTCTTTTCTTCCTTTACTTCTTTCTCTTCCTTTACTTCTTTTACTTCTTCTTTTGCTCCGGAAAGTTCTTCTATTGCTTCAGGAACAAATCTTTTCTGGGAAACCATCTGTCCAATAAGTCCCCCGGTAAGTGTTTTTGGTGAATAAGCTCCGCCAACAAACTCATGGGAACATTTTTTACAGGCAAAGATTCCTCTGCTTTTTCTCTTGATTGCGGGAGCACCACAGTTAGGGCATTTTTGTTTCTGAATCTGCACTGATTCTACTTTAAGCAGTTTTTTTCTTATGCCTACACCATATCTTGAGCCGAAACGGCCTGTGCTTCCTACTTTTTTTGTTACTCCCATGATTAATTCCCCTATAGTAACTTTCTTATTTGTTTGCTGTTCTTCAAAGCAATGTCTATTGCACTATCTATCTCAGAAACACTGAAAGAACCCGATAAACCTTTCTGGAAAGCGGTTATATGGTCTGCTTCAGTTACCGCAACTGAAAATCTGGCATTCATTGCTTTTTCCTCTGAAATAGTAGGATCGGCCACAACAACACTGCCAATTTTTGCAAATGTGTTAAGAACTGGTTGAGCATTCAGCTTTATTTTTCCTGCGTATTCGCCTTTAACTGCTTTCCCATCCTCAACTTTTGGTAATTGAGCTCCTTGAAGTGCTTTGAGTGCTGCTATTCCGCACGCATCAAACAAGTTACCGTCATTGTTTAATGGATAAATATCCACAAAACCAATCCAGCATTGTTCTCCTTCCACAATGCTTAAACTCTTGAAATCAACAGCGCCTGATTCTCTGATGCCTCTGTCAACAACTCTCGAGAGTTCTATTGCTGCTTCTCTTGGAGGCCCTGTTTCAAATTCAGGGTCAGCAAAAGGTAAAAGTTCTGCTCCAACGCTGATTGATCCCTGATCAGGAGAATCAGGGTATGGTTCTCCAAGAATCATTTTGACTCCTGCTACAACCTCTGTTTCTCCAAGTTTTACTCTTGCTTCTCCGTTAGCGTTTTTGCTAACATCTTCAGTGATAACAACTTTTCTCATGTCATCTACTTTTCTTCCGTCAGCTCTTATGCCTTTTTTCAGATCAGCTATTACTTTGTCTACTCTTAAATCCCATAATTCTGAAGAACTATTCATTGTGCCTCAACTCCTTTCTTTGCTTTTTTAGTTTCATTTTCTGCACCGGCATATTTTCCTTTTATCGCCTGCTTCTGAATCTCATAAACTTCTTTTGAAGCTTTTACTCCAACCTTATAGGCTTCCTGCCATTCTTTCTTACTTATAACTCCGTCCAATTGAAGCAATACGATTTCCTCTGAGTTTGGTAAAATTGCTAAAGGAATGTCTACTGCATCCGGCGCATCTTCTTCATCCTTGTTTAAGTCAACAATGATTTTTCCGCCTGCTCTGCCCACTCCTGTTCCGCAAACCATGTCCCTCATTGGAATTCCTGCATCTGCTAGTGCCACTGAAGCTGCGGTTAATGCAGCAATTCTGCTTCCTGCATCTGAGTCAATGATCTCAACAGTAACATCTATCTGCGTGTTAGGGAATCTCTCTACAAAGACAGCTTTTTCCAGTGCTTCTCCGCATACTTTTGAGATTTCTATTTCCCTTCTTCCTGGCCTGGGGTTTTTCCTGTCAGGAACACTGAATGATGCCATTCTGTAATTTAGTTTTATTACTGCTTTATATGGAGATGCAGAATGTTTTGGTAAACATTCTCTTGGACCATAAACTCCAGCATAAACCTTATTTTGTCCCCATTCTAAGTAAGCTGATCCGTCAGCTCTTGGAATTACTCCAGCGGTAATTTTTATCGGTCTTAATTCTTCCTGTTTTCTTCCGTCAAGTCTTTTTCCTTTTGAGTCAACGTAAACGATTTTTTCTTCTTTTTTCTTTGCCATCAGTTTTCACCTTCTTGTTCATTTTTTTTAGCGGTCTTTACTTTCAAAAAGTCCTGCATTTTGTTTGTAAGATTGCTTAAGTGGGCTTCGTCTTCGATTTTTTTGATTGCCTTTTTTAACAATTCAATGTCTCCGCCTTTTGTCCAGATTCTTCCATTACGCCCTACAATAATACTGCATTTTGTTCCTTCTTTCAGGATGTTCAGCATTGATCCTTCTCTCCCTATTATTCGGGGAACTTTTACAGGGCTTATCTGGATTATTTCCCCCCCAAAGAAAACTCTTGGGTTTGCTAAGTCAACTTCATTTAATTCATTAACTTTCATTATTTTTGCTGACACAACTGAACCCGGTTTTAAAATTTCCCTCAAATCTCTTTTTGAAATTACACTCGGATAGAAGCTGTTTATATCAACCAAGTAAACTGAAAATTTCTCTGCGGAAATAACTCCAATAAGTACATCTCCTACTTGCGGAATATATTTTCCTTCCAACGGAACCACTGATGCAAAATCCGATTCATCATTAACCAATCCGATTGCATCTGAGTATATTTTTCCTTCTCTTACAAAAACATGGCTTCCCAGTTTTTTTCTTTCTTCTGTAACCAGTTCTCCTGGTATCACTATTCTTTTAGCCAATAGATTTCACCTCTTATCATCAATAATCTTTGTTTCAACATCACCATGAGTCAAATGATTCAACTCATTGAACAGATCCTGCTTTATTCCTGCAGGAATTTCTAACATTGCAACTAAAGAACCATCATTCTGCCATTCTTCTTTTTCAAGGCCGTACTTATGTAAAATAACTGAAGCTGCTCCTGAAAACTGTGCAGGAATCCTAACAGCTATTTTCATTTTTTCCATTGAAATGGGTAAAATTTTTTTAATTTCCTTTACAATCTCTGTAACCTGTTCCTTTACGGTTTTATTCAGGTCAACATTAAACTTAACCTCATTCAAAGCATTCTCAATTCTTTGTACAGGATGAGGAGCGCTTGTCTGCGGATTAATAGCGTTTGCTGAAATAAATGCAATGATTTCTTTTCTCTTCTTTTCTGTGATTGCTCTTCTCTGATCAGTTGTTAACTGAACCTCTCCCTCTTCAATAATTCTTTTTGCGATTTCCTTTGCATCAGTTGTGTTAAATACTTTTTGTAAAGTTTCCTCTGACTTATCCTCGCCCTTTTTAGCGTCCTTAAACACAGTGTCTATTGCTAACAAGTCATCAAAGTTGACTTCTTTTCCGTGCTTCAGATCCATTGCTAGGTCAGGGTCTACGAGTATCTCGAATTTTTCACCGGAATGCTCATAACGAGCAATCACGGCATCTTCCGTTCTAACCATTTGAAATATCCTTTTTTACTGCTTACTGTTATTCATGTAACCCTTCAATTCTTCCTGAGTAACTTGTTTGAATTCCCGGGCTTCGTCCACGATTGTGAACTGCAGTTTATTAACATCAAATTTTTCCTTTTCATCAAGGCCGTGTTCAAGAGCTTTTAACAATAATTTTACTGCTGCTTCTTTTGAAAGATTTTCTTTCCAGTCTTTCTCAAACAATTCCATTGCCTTATTCCTGTTTTTTCCTACTGCAATTGCATGGTATTCTGCAAGTGCTCCTGATGGTTCTGTTTCAAAAAGCCTTTTTCCTGTATTGTCAACTCCGCCAATAATCAAAGAAACACCAAAAGGCCTCATTCCGCCATACTGTGTAAAAACCTGCTTTACGTTTGAAACTTCTTTTACCAAAGTTTCAATCTGGATTGATTCCTCATAATACATCCTGTTTTCCTGAGCTTTCTGTCTTGCGTTACCGATTATTCTTCTTGCGTCTCCAACAAGACCAGCTGATACCGCTACAATATGATCATCAATTGGAAATATCTTTTCCACTGAGTCAGGCAGAAGCAATTTGCTGTTTATTTTCTTAAAAGCTCCAAAAATGACCCCGTGATTGTACTTGCATGCAACTCCCATGGTTCCCTGAGAAACGATTTTTGATGCATACTCTACTTGGTATAGTCTGCCATCAGGACTGAACATTGTTGCTGCTCTATCGTAGTTCGCTGGTTGAGAAACTGGATACAAAAAAGATCACTTGTATAGTATATATATTACTAATCTTTAATCAGTTAATTATATAAAGTCCACTTTAGAAGGTGATTTCGAATGGTATATGCATATAAGCAGTATTTTATTTTCTAAAAACGTTGCATAATAAATGAAAGGCATTATTAAGAAAGTTCTAACAAGAACAAGCAGGAAGATTGCAGACGGACTTACAAGAGTAATACCACGCTTAAAAAAAATGAAATTAAGGGTAGGAAGGAGTTACTACAATATTTACTATAAACAACGTGGAGATGTATTAATCGCTGCAAGATTGTCTCTTGGCCTCTTCTCTAAAACAACGAAATTAGCCGATATGAAAAAATTTTTTAATGAATTTGAAGGCAGAGTAAAGGAAATGGGTTTCAAGCGAATTCAAATAGAAGCTAATGATCAAATTCATAGATTTTTGATAAAAAACAGACCAGATTACAAACTAGCGGATATTCCTGAATCTCCATTTAACCTTTATATTTTTCAAAAAGAACTTTAATTTTCTTTCAATTTTTTCAATGACCCTGAAACCTTAAGGATTAGAGGGATTATTTCCTGCTTATCAACATTATCCAAAAACAACAATCCGGTTTTTACGTTTTCTTCCTCATTATGAGAACATCTCAAAATCCCCTGATTTTTGACAGAATTCCACTTAACAACCCATAATTTCTGCTCAGCTATTCCCTTTTCTCCAAAAACACCCCTAAAAACACTCCAAATTGCCTTTTTAACGCTTTCTTCCTTCAAAGCCTGATCACTAATAAACTCAAATTTCACGTAACGCTTTTTTCCCCTTAAAGTCGGAGGGATTGGTTTCAGGGATTTTTTCTTATCAGCCATCCAGCTCGGCCTCCACAATATCCCTTTTCAAACCAGCAAGTTCAAATAGTCTCTTTTCAATTTTTTTCGCATTCTCTTCTGTTGAGAGAATTTGTTTCATTTTTTCATTGCTCATTGAACCATACTTAGCTTTTAGATAAATATACCTTGCTCCAAGAGAAACCAACTTATCCTGATTAACCCGTTTATCAGCATACCAAACAATTTTTGTTTCAATTAAAGTATTTTCATCAAAATGATTAACTTCATCCAAACCATGCTGTTCCAATACTTTTCCGAATTCAGGAAAACCTTTTTGTGTTAAAACTTTTCCTGCTTCCTCTGCATGCCTGCAGTTGTTTTCAACACAATACATTTTCATTACATCATGAAGCAAAGCTCCTTTATCAACCAAATCAAGATTGATTTCTGTTTCGTTTTCAGAAATTTTTTTTGCCAAAAAGTTTGCAATTTTTCGCACCATTGCAATATGGTTCCTTATATGATCCGGGACTTTGTACTCTTCTATAATCGCATTGCATTCTTCTATGCTAGGGATTTTCATTTCTTTCGCAGCACTCATTTCAATCTCTCCAAAACCACAGTTGCGGCTGTGGGCAACGCGTCCACCTTCGGTAGGACAGTAACAAAATTCATTTCAATCTCTCCAAGAATTTTTCACTGTTTTCCCTAACTGTTTTCAATGCATTTTCTTTTTTCATTCCTAAAAAAACTCCGAATGCACTAAGATCTTTTGCAGCTCTCATTTGCTGCTTTTCTTTTGCTCCGGAAACAAACAATAACAAAGCCTTTGATTTCTCAATTAGTTTTAGGCAGAGTATTGCATTCTTCATCAACTGGGTCTGACCAAAACCTTTTGCTTCTAAAAATTCATTAAACAAAAAACAAGTGAACACTTTATTTTCTCTGAGAACATTTGCTGTTGCTAAATCAAATGCGTTTTTCCCTGAACTAAACGGCTGCAAAAGCAGATCGACTTTCTGATTTGCGGCCCATGAATTCATTTCAATAGTTCCGCCTTTAACAGCAATAAAATCAGCAAGCTTTTTGAACTTCTGCAATTCAGTGTTATCTTTTTTTTCAAGAACCTTACACGAGAATAAATTTGTTTTTGATTTTCTTTTTTTAGAATTGAATTCCTTCAGTTCTGATTCAGAAAAGTCCTTCGCAACAATAACTGCTTCATCCCTGAACTTTTTGGATAAATCATCAATTTCTTTGAGCTCTGAGAACTGGACTAAATTTAGGTTCATGAAGAAATACCTTAGTTTAAATAATTAAAAACAGTTCTTTTTGAACAAAACAGTTCTTTTTCTTTTTAGTGCAGGTTCCTTGCAGAATCTTTGATTCTGTTAGGAAAGTGCTTTTACTTTGATTTTCTTCCCTTTGCTCTTATGCTCGGGAAGTTCTTTTCGTGACCTTTTCCTTTTACTAGGCCTCTTGATTTCTTTCCTGCACTTGTAAGGCCTCTTTCGGCTCTTTTAGTGTGCTTGTTGAAAACAATCCTGTTCCTTTCTTTATCTGATCTGACTGCAGTTGATGCAACATCAACCAAAATAACCTCATAATAAGTGTGCTTTCCGTCAATCCCAATCCAGTAAGAGTTCATTACTTCACAGTTAGGGTATTTTCTTCCTGCTCTCTGTTCAGCCATAACCTGTCTTGAAATTCGTCTTGTTAATTTTTTTACACCCATTCTTTTAGGCCTTCTTCCTCTTTTAGGCCTGACATGCATACCTGAACCTTTTCTAATTCTTGTTAAAGCAATAATATAGCCTTCTTTAGCCTTGTAACCTAAAGCTCTTGCCTTGGGTAAGTTTGATGGTTTATCAATTCTAACCACAGAAGCTTTTTTTTGTCTCTGAGCAAGGACTTTTTTCCTGAAAAGCTCTGCATATGGATACTCTTTGTCCTTGGACTTCTGGACTTCTTTCTGAATGGTTTTTTTAATCTCTTTAGTTAAACTCATAAAAAAAACACCTAAAAATAGGATAATTACTCAATTATTCCTATTAGGGAACGTATTTAAAAGTATCCTTAAAACTCTTTCCTAGGGGTTTTTGATTATGGAAAAGCTCCAAATGAACAGATGTGATACCTGTGATCAGGAAGCCAAGATATTCATAGGATACGGCCCCCACAGGTTTTGTAAAGAGCATTTTAATCACTTTTTTGAGAAAAGGATCAGGAAAACCATTAGAATGAACCAGCTCATAAAGCACGGGGAAAAAATAGCTGTTGGTGTTTCCGGGGGAAAGGATTCAATGGTTACTCTGCACTTACTCAACAAGA
This sequence comes from Candidatus Iainarchaeum sp., assembly GCA_002687735.1. Lineage (GTDB taxonomy): Archaea > Iainarchaeota > Iainarchaeia > Iainarchaeales > Iainarchaeaceae > UBA493. The sequence goes on from NZBD01000008.1 coordinate 15,684, forward strand.
TTTATGGCGGCAAAAAGCCGCAAATTCAATTAGAAGCAATTCTCATTGATGAAGGAATCAAAGGCTACAGAGACAAATCAATGCAGGTCGGGATTGATTATTGTGAAAAAAATAATATTCCGTATCACACAGTTTCTTTCCAGAGCGAATTCGGAATAGAAATGACTGAGGTAATGGAAAAAATTCATGCTGATCCAAAGTTAGGAAGTACTTGTTCCTTTTGCGGGGTCTTCAGGAGACATTTTTTGAATTCAAAATCTCTGGGAATTAAAGCCGATAAAATTGCAACTGGACATAATCTTGATGATGAGGTTCAGAGCATTGCAATGAGTTTTTTCGGGAATGATTTAACACGAGTTGCAAGGCTTGGGGAAATTTCCGGAAACAAAAAGTTTGATGGTTTTGTAAAAAGAATCAAACCGCTTTATGAAACTCCTGAAAAGGAAATTATTGCTTATTGCGCATTAAATGGAATTGAGCATTATTCTGATGAATGCTGCCCTTACTCATGGATGGCTAAAAGAAACCATTACAGGAAAATGCTGAATGAACTTGAGGAAAGTGTTCCTGGGACAAAATATTCATTGTTAGCTTCTTTTAAAAATTTAAAACCTTTGCTTGTTCAGAATGAACAAGAAAAAAACGAACCGATTAAAGAATGTGCAAAATGCGGAAACTTATCCAATGGAAAAATCTGCAATGTGTGTTCACAACTAGAAAGAATTACTAATGTCAGTAAAATCATTCAAAAAGAATCAAAAACATTAAAGAAAAAAAGTTCTCTTACTTGTGTTGATACAAAGAATATGTAAGGAAATTTAAAGTTTTCTTAGGGAAAATTCATTTCAAGGGCCTCGTGTTCTAACGGTTATGATCCTACCTCGACATGGTAGGGACGGCAGTTCGACTCTGCCCGGGGCCAATTCAATTTATTTTCTGAACCTCAATCAGATTAGACTGCTGTTCCTGCCCGGATTTATTTCCTGTTATTATTACAGAATCGTTCTTTTTCAGTAATTTCTTTTTCTTAATCAAACTAATTATTTTTTTAGAATCCATGTTCTGATTTTTGTTTAAAAGCAACGGAGCAACGCCAAAATATAATTGCAAAAGTTTTAATGTTCTTTCACTCCAGGTCAAGCCAATAATAGGAATCGGTTCCCTGAAACGGGAAATCATCTGGCAGGTGTAACCGCTTTTGGTGAAAGCCACAATCTTGTTTACTTTCAGATACTTGCTTAACTGAAAAATTGTTTTTGTAATAGAATCACTCACATTATTCCCAAGTTTCATTGCAACCATATTTGGAACGCTTTCCTCAACAGCTTCACAAGAGCGTCTCATTTCCTTTACAACAGCAACAGGATTAATTCCAATTGCTGTTTCTCCGGATAACATTAAACAATCAGCACCATCCAAAACCGAATTTGCAATATCACTGACTTCCGCTCTTGTAGGATATGGCTTTTCAATCATTGATTCGAGCATTTGAGTTGCTACAACAGAAAACTTTCCGGAATTCAAAGCTTGTTTTACCATTCTTTTCTGTAAAAGCGGAATAGATTCAGGTCTAACCTCAGCACCAAGATCACCTCTCGCAATTATAATGCCCTCAGCCTCACCCAAAATCTTTTGATAATTTTTTACACCTTCTCTGGATTCAATTTTTGCAATTAAAACAGAATCTTTTCCTGTTTTTTTTCTCAGTTTTTTTAAGTCAATAGCAGATCTGCAGAATGAAAGCGCATAAAAAAGAATTTTTTTCTTCTTAGCCCATTTAATTACCTGTAAATCCTTCTGTGAAAGAAAAGGCAAACCTAACTCTAAACCAGGAATGTTAACCCCTTTATTATTTTGCAATACTGAATTTCTCAAAAATTTTAGTTTTAATTTTCCTTTGTTTTTTGAAACAATTTTTGCAGGAAACCTTGCATCCTCAAAAAGAATTTTCCCACCCAATTTTGCTTTTTGGTAAAAATTTTTATCGAAATAAATCTCGTCTTTTGGAGAAAAACCGACTGTTATTTTCTGGCCTTTTTTTACCCTAACCTCAGAATTTGTTTTTACTCTAACCTCAGGACCCTTCAAATCAACTATAATTGGAATTTCTTTTGAAACACTTCTTACAATAGAAACAAAATTCGAATATTCTTTTGTTGAACCATGAGCAGTATTAATCCGGACAGCATTAACTCCTGATTCAATCATTCTTTTTATTGTTTTTTTATTAGAACTGGAGGGACCTAAGGTAGCTATTATTTTGGTTGAATAAAAGCTCATGCAGAATAAATGCATTTTCCAGTATTTTAAGCCTTCTATTTAGACTTCTGGTTTTTAAGAGAGTTTTTTTTAGAACCTTTTTCTTCAGGTATCTTGTCAATTAAACCGGCTACTTCTGAAGCAAACCTTTTCTCAAAAGAATTCAGATCCTGCATTTTTGAATCTATTTTTTTCAGATAATCATTAATTGCTTTATCTCTGTCAATAATGCTCTGTGCCAATTCTCTTTTTGATTTGTTATAATCCTGTATACTTTTGTTAACAGTATTAAGGAACTGTTGTTTGAATAATTCTAATGATTCCATTGTTGCATTGAACTTTTCAAGGTCAATCTGTTCTTTCAGATCATCAATTTCTTTTTCTTTTGATTTTAGTTTTTTATCCCATTGGATAAGATTTTTTGCAAACAAATCATCAACATTAGCAGCATACTGTTTTTTCAGTTCCTCTAAATTAGAATCATCTATTTTTTTAATTTCCTTCTTAAAAACATTCAATTCTTTAGTATAATCAATAAAACGTTCGTCAATATGCGAGTCTATTTCCTTCTGTCTGCTGATCAGATGGCCTTCGAGTTCTTTCATTTTCACTAACCTTTCATTAATGCTTTGAGGATCAACCTTTGCAGCCATTTCCTCAAACTCAGCCAGCTCATTCTGGATCCTTGTGGTTAGTTCTTCCTGTTTTTCCAATTTAAGACCATCAATTTTTTGTTTTGCATCTTCCAACAAACCTTCAGTAATCTTGGACTCTAACTGTAAGGTTCTGTTGACTCTTGCTTCCATATCATCTCTTTTCTTGATTGATTCTTCCATGAATTCATTAAACTTAGATTCGGCACCAATGATTGCTGTGTTAGTATCAGAAATCATCTGGCTCTTAACTGAATCTAAGCCTTTTACTTTATCATTAATATTATTAAGCAATTCAGCATTAAATTTTTTTTCACCCTGGATCTTTGCAACCTGCCCCTGAACTTTTACATTCAGATCTTCCATATGTTTAGCTCTTGACTCAATGACTTTTTTTATTTCATTAGATTTTTCATCAAGATGCGCATCAATCTTACCGTTGTTTAATTCCCTGTGTGAATTAATAACTGTTTCAAATTTTTTTGTTTCAATTGCAATCTTTTCCTTAATTTTTTTATCAAGAACTTCATCCAGTTCTTTCTGGATCCTTTCCATTTCCCCAAGCTTTGAATCAACAGTAGCCATGATTCCTTTTTCCCACAATTTAGAAATATCTGTGCTGCCACCTGAAGCATTGTATTGAGGATTCTTAATTGGCTTTGAAATCAAAGGAGCTTTTAAGTCGCCATCATCAAGATTATCATAAACCTTGCTGTAAATATCCAAACTTTCTTTTTCTTCAGAAGACCCTTTTTTAGGAACGCTTGGTTTTGCAGCTTTACCGCTTAACTCATCTTTAGTTTCCTTCAGAATTCTTGCAGCCTGATCACTGGTAACACCAACATTTTTCATGTTTTCGATTATTTCCTTATCGCTGATGTTTAAACCTAATAATTTTCTTACTGAATCCTTGAGAATCTTTTCCTTATCCATACTTAAACACCTGAAATAGTCAGAATAACTATGGGAGTTTTCTATATATAAACGTTATTTTGAATGGGAAAACCACCGTGGATTGGACCCTACGGGGATCGAACCCGTGGCCTACCGATTGCCAACCGATCGCTCTACCACTGAGCTAAGGGCCCTAAGTGAAGAAAATCAAGCTTATTTCTTGAATTTTTTGAATAATTCAAGGTCTGCAACAGAACCATAATGCCACACTTTTATGCTTGGGTCCGCAAAGATTTCAAACCCTTCTTTTTTTGCTTTTTCACAGAAAAAAACATCCTCTGATTTAAGGATTCTTTCTTTGTTTGCATCTTTTTCATATTCAAAATAAGGTTTTTTCATTTTTTCAAAAACACTTTTATGAATAAGTAAACAACCCGTTGCCAATGCATCAACCTGAAAAATTTTATTTGGAATTTCTGTTATCGGCGTTAGTTTACCGTCAACTTTTTTATAAGCTATCGGTAAATAAGGCTCATGCCTGCTGGTGTAAATTCCGCCAATTATTTTTTTACCGTGATTCAAAAGCAGTTCAATTGTGTTGGGTTCCATGAATGTATCCGTATCCAGAAAGAAAAGCCAGTCTGCATCCGTTTCAAAGAATTTTTCAACACACTTGTTTCTGGAAACATCCATTGAAATGTCAAGGTCATTATACACCCAGGTTTTGATATTTTGGGATGCATTATACTGAACCATTGGAATTATTGTATTCAAAAATTTAGCAGGCACAGTATGTCTGCTTGTTATAGCTAAAAATACAACCATATTGCCACTCCCATTAAGGAGAGATTAAGAGTACATTGTCTCCTCTTAGAATCAGTTTACCGAACTTGGTTTTGGATTCTCCATTTTCAAGTTTTTCAGCATCCTCTAAAACAAGGTTCATGTGTACATCAAAAGCTTTCAGAGTTCCCCTGAATGAAAGACTTCCTTTCAATTCTACTAAAACTCCTTTTCCTATTGAATCACTTAAAAGATCAAACGGTCTTGAGTTGTTCATTTTTTTACCTCTTTAGTTTTTTCCGGTTTTGCTTCGGTTGGCTTTGGTTTCTTTTTGAATACTGAAAACAACCTATTAAAAAATCGCCCTAAAAAACCTTTTTTCTCGCTATCTTCGATTTTAATTGATAATCCTGAGATTTTTGCAGCAGCTCTCTGGATTGCTATACCTGCAGGAGTTCCGGGAACCCTGATCATTATTGGCATTACCTTTTCCTGCATAAAACTTTTTCTTATTTCATCATCAAACGGAACAATGGAAAGTACAGGTAACTCCAGCATTTTCATTACGTCTTCTTTCTTTATTTCTCCTTTTTCACCGCGCATGAAATTAATCATAATCCCGATAACCTTAGTACCTAATCTTTGAGAAGTAATTTTTGCTTTTAGAACATCCGCAATACTTGGACTTGAAGGCATTGTAATTAAGAGAATTTCATCAGAAGCTGAAATTGCAGCCATTACATTTTTTCCTATTCCTGCTGCACAGTCAAGCAAAATAAAATCAAACTGGTTTTTTATTGAATCAACAACCCCTTGTAATCTTTCAGAGTCAACCCTTCGGTAATTTTCAAGGCTTAGTCCAGAGGGAATAAACTTTACTCCTGCAGGGCCATCATAAATAGCATCCTGAATATTAGCTTCTCCAAGCAAAACATCATGGAGTGTTATCGGAGAATTCTGCATGTTCAATAATAAGGAAAGATTTGCCATTGCAATATCAGCATCAATTAAGCAAACGTTAAGATTTCTCTTTGCCAGTGCTATTCCTAAATTAGCAGTAATAGTTGTTTTTCCAACCCCGCCTTTTCCTGAAATTAAAGATATTACCCGTCCCATTAAAAATCACCAGAATTCAATAGATAAAAGTAGCTTATGCATTAAAAATCTTACCATAAAAAAACCAAAGAAAAGACAAAAAAAGCAGTTAATTCAGGTTTCTGGTCTCTAAAAAAGTGTCAATTTCTTTTGCTAACGACCTCATCTCAGTTACTGAAAGGTCTGATGAAGCTTTAACAATGTAAAGTTTGTCCTTATCAGGAAAAATCATGTTCCACTGACCATTGGATTTTATCATTACCGATTCACTTTTTGGGTGCTCTGATTGAATATAATTGAACATTGCTGCTCCTGAAACAGCAGTTGTAACAGAATTACCATTAGTTGAAACCACAGAACTTCCGTTTTGTGTAGCTACAACAATATCATCAACCAAATGTTTCTTTTTTAAAATGTTTAAAAATTTCAGTACATCGGGCGTATTAGTATCAAACTCAAATTTATCCAAGTAATCCTCAAAAAGTTCCAAGTGACTAAGAGGTTTGACAGTATCATCAAGGTCTAGTACTTTTGTTGCAAATTTTTTCACCAAACTTTTCGCTGCTTTGAACATTTAATCCCCCAGCCCACTTAAACCGAGTTTTTTGAAAACATCTTTCCTATTGTCCTTCTCTTGAACCACTTCACTCAAAATATTTTTAGCAAGTTCACTTGAATAAACCTTTGGAATCAATTTTTGAATGTCTGCTTTGCTAATCGGGGCTTCTAATTTTGTTTTATCATTAAAAGCCGTTACAAGATCAACCTGCTGATTACTCAAGGAAACAAGGTCTCCTACAACGTATTCGGCCGCAAAAGAATTAAAAACGTGAGTTATCGAATCATCACCAAAAACAGTTATTCCGTGCAAATCATATTCATGATAAGCACCAACCATTTTTCCTTGTTTGAAAAGTAACATCCCTTCTTCTAAACCATCATAACCTTCAACAGCCACAATAACATAACCAGAAAAGTTTTTTTCATACAAGCTCTGCACTAACCTTTTCGAGTCAACTTCCTTGAAATTAACCCCCTGACTTATGACTTCTCCAACCGGCAGATTCATTCTAAAATCACTAATATAAAGAACGTTCTTATAATTAAAAAAACCACTGGGTTAGGGGAAAAGCGAACAATTAAATATTTTAAATAAGTTACTAAATCATGCAAAATGCCCTTAAAAATAAATTTGTAGTTGGAGCAATATTAGTAATACTACTTGGATCACTTATTTTCTTTCATTTTAAAGGGGAAGAATTCATAAATTCTGGCAAAAAATTTCCTATGGTTATTCCTGGGGCAGTATTACTAAAAGCCACACAAGATGGAAGAATTTCCGAAACAGATGATATTGCCCTAAAATGTGAAGATAATTACACTGAATGTATTGAAAACTTAGCTCCAAATGAAAATTCAAAAAGAATTTGTTTAGAAGCACAGAATAACATTCAAAATTTTATTGAGAAGAAAAGCAATGAAATTTCATTTATAGCCGGAATTAAAGTAGAAATATCACTAATTTTCAAGTTAAATTTGTATGGGGAAATTGAAGCAGCTGATAATTTATTACTTTGTCTCAATAGCATTCGAAACAGTTGAATCCATAAGCTATTTAAATTGAACCAAATTATTTCTTTTAAGTGGATTAAATGGCAGCTGGAGATAAAAAATTTACAAATGCTGGTGGATTAAAACCAGGTTCTTATGTTCTGATTGATGATGAACCCTGTCAGGTGAAGAGCACTGAAAAATCCAAACCAGGAAAGCACGGAGCAGCCAAAGTAAGGGTTACTGCAATGGGTGTTTTCAGGGACACAAAAAAGAATCTCTTAAAACCAACGGATGCCAGTGTTAATGTACCTATTATTTTGAAAGGAATAGCTCAGGTTGTTGCTGTAATGGGAACCCAATTACAGATAATGGATATTGTAAGCTTTGAAACATTTGATGTGGACAAACCAAAAGATGTACCGGGTTTGCAGGGCGGAGATGAAGTTGAATACATCCGCTGGGGCAGCAACGTCAAAGTTGTAAGGAAAAAATAATTAATTCTTATGAAATTAGTACAAGTACCTTCTTCTCAGGGAAGTTTAGAAAAAAATCTTGGTTGTGAACTAACTCCTGAAATTCTTCTCGAAGGAAAAGAAAGCGAAACTGTTGATGTTGTTGCAAGTGATTTAGAAGCAACTGATGCAAACATTTATTCCAAAGCAAAAGAGGTTATTTCTGAGAAACCGGTTTTTGTTGGCGGAGACCACTCAATCACTTATTCTTTATTTAAAGCATTTTCAGAAAACTTTCCTGATGCTTCTTTGATTATTTTTGATGCTCATGCTGATTGTGATGTTTTTTTCAAACCAGTTTCACACCAGGATTTAAACAGAGCAGTTATTGAGGAAAACCTAATTGAAAAAGAAAGGCTTTTGATTATTGGATTGAGAAAAATTTACGATGTAGAAAAACCATTTTTGGAAGAACATAACATAACAACAATTAGTTCTGAAGGAATCCATAATAATTTTGAAAAAGTGAAAAAACAATTACAAGAATTTCTTTCAAAACAAAAAAACATTTACTTAAGTTTTGATATTGATGCATTAGACCCTTCAATTGCTCCCGGCACCGGTTACAAAGAAGAAAATGGTTTAACCGAAAAAGAGAGTTTTGATTTATTAGAACAGGTTTTAGATTCTGGAAAAGTAAAATCTGCTGATTTGGTTGAAATAAATCCAAAATTAGATGAAAATGAAAAAACTGTTTCTATTGGGAAAAAGATTTTGGAAAAACTTAGTTCACTTTAACTATTTTCCATTTTCCGCCACAATATTTCTCAATATTTTTTAGAATCTGCTTCATTGCTTTCTCAATGTATTCCTGAGAAGTGTTCTTGTTGCCCTGCACGTAAAGGAAAACATTTGAAGTGCCATTGGTAA
>NZBD01000009.1 GCA_002687735.1 Candidatus Iainarchaeum sp.
AAGCTTGGACAAAAGAAAAATTGATTTAACTTATATCCTGTCACGACCGAAGGTCGCAGGATGGCCGTTAGCGTATCCCACAGCCGCAACTGTGGAAGCTGAGAGAGGGAGTCGAACCCCCCTAACCCGCTCTGCAGGCGGGTGCATAACCGCTCTGCCATCTCAGCTCAACCTTTTTCTTTCCTTATTCCCTACATCAAAATTCTTGTGTAATGGTTAAAAAGCTTGGTGAATTCGGGGTTTCAAATAAAATGATTGCCTTTCCTTATTCTATAAAAGAAGGTATAAAAATGCTTGAAGCAGTAATTTTTGATTTTGACGGAGTAATAATCGATTCTCCCCCGTATTATCTGAAGCACATGAAAAAATATCTGCGTGAACTGAATACAGATATTACTGATGAGAACATAAAGCACTTGGTTGGCTATCCTTTTGCTCAAAAAATCCAGTACATAAACAAAACGTATAATTTGAATATAATTAAAGAGGAGTTTGTTGAAAAAACTTCTGAAGAAATGAATAAGGAAATGCACGAAAAAATCCAGTGTCCATCTAATTTGGAAAATATGCTGAATGAATTGCAAAAAAATGGAATTGAAAGGGCAATTGCATCAAGTAATTCCAAAAACAATGTAATGTTTTATCTGGAAAAATTTGGTCTTGTTGAAATGTTTTCCCACATTGTGACTCTTGAGCAGGTCGGAAATCCAAAGCCTGCTCCTGACGCTTATATTGAGGTTATGAAAAGAGTGGGAAAGAAACCTGAAAATTCTGTGGCAATAGAAGACACTATAATTGGAGTAGAAGCTGCTGCAGAAGCTGGTTTGAAGGTTGTTGCCAAACCGAATAAATTTACTTTGGATCATGATTTTAGCAGAGCAGATTTAATTATCAACGATTTTGAGGAACTAACTATTAAAAAATTAGAGGATTTGACTGAATGAAAATAGGTATTTTTTCTGACACTCATCTTGGATTTGAAGAAAAAGGAGAAAGATCATTTGATTGCTTTGATAACCTTCATCAGGCAATAGAACTCTGTTTGGAAGGAAAAGTAGATCTCATGGTTTTACCAGGGGATATTTTCCATATTCCAATGCCAAGCCATAACACTTTATTTAATTCTATAAAATCTTTTTCAACTGCAAAGAAAGGTTCTTCTTCTGTAAAACTTTTTCTTGAAAAAGATAATGAGAAAAAAGAAATTAATTTTTCAGGAGTTCCAATTCTGGCTATTCATGGAAATCATGAGTATAGGGGCAAGGAAACAAAAACTGCTCTGGATGTTCTGGATCTTTCCGGTTTGGTTGTTTATTTTCATGCAGGGATGATTTCTGCTGAAAAGGAAAACGAAAAAACATGTATTTTTGGTTTAGGTGCTGTTCCTGAAAAACAAGCATTAGAAGTTTTGAATTATTGGAATCCAAAACCAAAGGAAAACGCATGCAATTTACTTTTGTTTCATCAGGGGTTTAAGGAATTTATGGCTCTGGATGATGAAATGATAGCTACTCTTTCTTTGGATGATTTGCCAAAAGGATTTGATCTTATAATTAATGGGCATTTACACTGGCGTAATGAACAAAAGTTAGGTGAAACAACTTTTTTGCTCCCGGGTTCAACTGTAAGTACTTCAATAAAACAACTCGAAACTGAAAAACCAAAAGGAGTGTGCTTTTATGATACTCAGGAAAAGGAAATTACTTTCAAGCCTTTTCCTAAACAAAGAAAGATGTTTTATCACAAAGTAAAGTTTGATGATGCGGACTCTGATAAAGTTTTGCAGGAATGTAAAAATATTCTTTCAGCGGATTTAAGCGAACAGCACGAATTGAACCCGCTTATAAGACTCAATATTAAAGGAACTCTGAAAAAAGGGCTTTCATCAGCAGATGTTAACCTGACAGAAATTATGGAAGAATTTTCTTCAAAAGCAATTCTCTCAGTTTCTAAAAATTTTTCTAACAATTCTTTTAAGAGAAAAATTTCAGAGTTAAGAGAAATGCAAAAATCAAAACTTTCTTTAGCTTCTGTTGGTTTTGAAGTATTAGAAAAAAATCTCAAAGAAACTGATTTTGGAAATGAAATTGAATTAAAAAAACTTTTCGATCTTCTTGCTGAGAGTAATATCGATGAAGCAATGAATCTTGTCGCAAAAAAGAAAGAATAAATTAATATATGTAAAAACCTTAGTTTTTCAATGGCAACAAAATGGGTTATAAAAGATAAGAAAAAAGCTATTTATTGGCCTTCTGAAAAAATGAAGAAAAAAGCCAATATGAGTGATGCATCTATTTACAAGAAAGCACTGAATAACCCGAAAAAGTTCTGGTCTGAAAAAGCACTGGAAGCACTTGACTGGTCAAAAAAATGGAATAAGGTTTACGAATCAAAACCTCCGTTTTTCAAGTGGTTTTTGGGCGGAAAATTAAACGCTTCATATAATTGCATTGACCGGCATGTGGAAAATGGTAATGGAGATAAGGAAGCAATAATCTGGATTCCTGAACCAACCAATGAAAAGCCAGTTGTTTTAACTTACAAAGATTTGCTTGAAAAAGTTTCCAGGTTTGCTAATGTCCTGAAAAGTTTCGGGGTTAAAAAAGGCGACCGAGTCGGGATTTATCTCCCAATGGTTAGCGAGGTTCAGATAGCTTTGCTTGCTTGTGCAAGAATCGGTGCTGTTCATGGTGTTGTTTTTAGTGCTTTTAGTGCTGAATCGCTTAATGATCGTCTGAACGATGCTAATGCAAAAGTTCTGATTACTGCTAATGGTTATTACAGAAAAGGAAAATTACTTGATTTAAAGAAAAAAGCAGATCAGGGAGCAAAAGGATCCCCTGTAAAAAAAGTCATTGTGATTAAAAGAGGTGAAGTGAAAACTAAAATGAGTAAAGGCCGTGATTATTGGTTCCATGAGCTTATGGAAAAAGCAGATCCGGAATGTAAGCCCGCTGAAATGAATTCAGAATCGCCTTTGTTTATTCTTTATACTTCCGGCACAACAGGAAAACCAAAGGGAGTGATTCATGACACAGGAGGTTATCTGACCTATGCTTATTGGACATCAAAATGGATTTTTGATCTGCATGATGATGATGTTTTTTGGTGTACTGCTGATGTTGGCTGGATAACCGGGCATACTTATGCATGTTATGGTCCTTTGGCTTGCGGTGCCACTCAAGTTATTTATGAGGGTGCGCCAAATTATCCTGACTGGAGTCGTTTCTGGAAAATTGTGGAAGAAAATCAAGTCAGTGTCTTTTACACTGCACCAACTGCAATCAGAATGTTTGCAAAACAAGGCGTTGAATTCGTGAAAAAACATAATCTTAATTCTTTAAGAGTGTTGGGAAGTGTTGGAGAACCAATCGATAAAGATGCATGGATGTGGTACTTCAATCATATAGGGAATAAGAGATGCCCTATTGTTGATACGTGGTGGCAGACCGAAACAGGCGGAATACAGATAAGCGCGCTTCCGGGAATAGGCCCGTTCATTCCTACAGTTGCCGGAAGACCTTTTCCTGGAACTAATTTTGTTATTCTTGATGAGTCAAGAAAAGAAGTGAAAAAAAATGAAGGAGGATATTTAATCCAGAAACCTCCTTTTGCCCCAGGAATGCTAAGAGGAGTTTGGGGAAATCCTAAGAGGTATGAAAAAACTTATTTTTCTGATTATGGAAATAAACTTTACTTTACAAGTGACGGAGCAAAGTACTTTGATAAAAACAATATCCGAGTAACAGGAAGAGTTGATGACACTATGAAAGTTGCAGGCCACAGATTAACTACCGGGGAGTTAGAGGACGCAATTGCTACTTATGAACATGTTTCTGAGTGTGCTGTTGTTCCTGAACCTGATAAAATAAGAGGTCAGGTTCCGGTTGCATTTGTGGTTCTGAAAGGAGTTAAAGAAAGTGAAAAAATAACTGAAGATATTATCAAGCAGGTTATTGAGGAAATAGGTCCGACAGCAAAACCAAAACAAATAATTTTTGTTAATGAATTACCAAAAACCAGAAGCGGAAAAATAATGAGAAGAATTCTGAAAAAACTGGTTATTAATGAGCCAATAGGAAACACAATGACTTTACAGAATCCTGAGTCTATTGCTGATTTGAAAAAGAAAACTAATTATAAGAGAAAATAATCAGAAGAATTTTATTACGCATACTCTACCAACACAGTTTTCATGAGGCGGACAAGATTTTTCTTTATAATCCGGATCATTTGCCATGCAACATCTTGCAGTACACTCTGGTTTTTCACAAATGCCATTATTACATTCTTGTGGGGCAGGACATAAAACCTCTCTATAACCTTCAATGCCTTCACAACATTGATTCTTACATTCTCTGACATGGCATTCATTACTATTAGTACATTCTAAATTGTTTTTACACGACTTATCTCTGTACTCAGATTCGTTTTCACAACAACTATAAGGGCACTCTGGTTTTTTGCACTCATACCTGTCACAAACTAAACCTGCAGGGCATTCTTTTCTTTCAAATCTGTCAAGAACACAGCATTCTGCAGTACATTCTCTTATTTGGCATTTAAAATTTATGCATGCTTGATAAGCATAGCATTTTTTTTGTTTGTAAAATTCTCCTGTACAGCACCCGAATTCTTCCGGGCATTCAGGGTTTCCGGAATCATCAATATAAAGTTCAGGGCGATAAGGACGATAATTACTATTTTCTGAGGGTGAAAAAAGAACAAATGCAACTAATACAAAAAAAACCATGAAAGAAATTAACAATAAATCAGTTATTCTTTTAGATTTAAAAATTTCTTTTAGCATTAAGATAGAATCTTAAAACAAGTATAATAATTTTCCTTATGGTAGGAATTCTTTCTTTTTAATTTTCTTTGGTAAATACTCATCAGCCACGAATGATAGTGATTTATTAGCCAAAGCCTGTTGTTCGATTCTGATTTTTAGCTGGATTGCTTTTTTCAGTTCAGCCTGCCATTCCTTATTCTGAAACCATGGGTAATCAAGCATTTCTTTAGCTCTTTTAATGTCCCCTTCTTTCATTTTTTCAGTTACGTTTTGCAATCCAAAGTCTTCCACATCTTCCAGAGTCATTCCGATATACTTTGCATCAGGAACAGCCAAAAAGTCTGAGTGTGCAGCCAGTGCCATTGAACCTTGTTTTACAACACTGTAAATATACCATCCATAAGGGTCTCCGTCTGTAAACATGTAAACAGGAAGCTTCTTTTCAGTATGAATTCTGTGAATTAATCTTCTTGTTCCTCGTGCAGCTTGGCCTCCGGTACTGATCAAAATAGCTTTGTTCTTTTTTGCAAAGCCTTCCTCTACAAGTCTTTCATACATAGCTTCTGTTTCTATTACCAGAATGTAATCGGCATTTGTTTTTTTGATTTCAATTTCTTCAGGCTCAATTCTGCTCATAATACTCCATCCGCCTCTTCCTAATTTAGATGCGTTGAATTCATCGCTATTATGTTTTCTGTCAATAATAGTAATGTCCCCATAAAGTGTTCCTTTTGGATTAGCGTGTAAGTTTAATTTTTCTCTGATTGTATCAACACTGTGTTCTAAGTCAACAATACAGGAGTCACTTTCAGTCTGATCCTCAAAAGTGTTTTCCTTGCTTTTTCCAAGGGTGTGTTTTAATTCGTAATAAACTTCCCTGATTGAAGCTGTTTTATTTTGAGTTAAATAATCATGAGTTTTTGAGGTAACCATCATTGTTTGCATGAACTTCTTTGCATGACCAATATTCAGGAAGTTTCTTGAGGTAACTTTATCTCCTAAAGTTAAAACTCTTCTTTTTTCATCAAATTCAACATTACTTCTTCCTCTCTGTTGAGTAGTAAAAACAGGGTCTATTTTAGAATCAATCTGTTTAGTAATGCCATCTGCCATTGTTTTTAGTTTTAATGCAATTTGTTTAGGCGTGATTTTTTCGTTTTCTTTGTTCTTTACTGTTTTAGCCATTACTCTTCACCTTCCTCAACTACTTCTTCCATTAATCCTTCATCCTCATTTGGAGAGTTTTCCTTTGTTTTTTTCCCCGTGTCTTTAGAGGTTTCTTTTATTTCATCCGATATTTTTTGTGCTTCTTCTTCGTCTTCTTCAAGTTTTAGTTTTTCAAGTACTAAATGTTCAAGGTTTTTCTCAATCTTTCCCTTGCCCTTTTTTGTAATCTCTTCTAACGCTTTTGCAATTTCAGGAATGAACTTAAAGAAAAGTTCCTTCTTCATTTTTTTATCTTGTTCTCTTTTCTTTCCTGCAATATACTGTGCCGCTCTTCTTCCTGAATCCATTAAAGCTAATCTTAATTCTTCCATTATTTCTATTTCATCACTGATAGCCTGCTTTCCCGCGGAAGTGTAAGGTATATGAACCGAAATCAGGTTAGCGAAAATTGTTATCGGAGCGTTTTCAAAATCTCTTACTCCGTATCTTTTCCAATCAATGGATTGAACCGCTTTTGTAATAGCACATCCGCCTGTATCAAATAATAACGGGGCTCTGTTCGCAAATCTCATTATTTCCATTTTTCTTTCAACAAGGCCATCATCATTAACAACATTGTTTCCTTTTCCTGCGTTTCCGCCATAAGCAATTCCAACCTCTACTTGGAATGGAAACCCACCACTGTATACGCTTGCTCTTCTTGTTACTACTGAAAGAAATTCTGGCTGTACAATGCTATTAAGACTTTTTCTTATTCTTTCCTCTCCAATAGGCCTTAAACCATCAGTTCTTGGAGCAATAAAATTAATTTTCTTAAACTGCTTTACAATTTCTTCACATTCTTCCCAAGTTAACTGCCTAGGGTCTTTTTTTAAATCAAAAGAAACATTTTTTTGAATTTCAGAAATCGCTTTATCTCCCATCCTGTCAAATTCGCTTTTCAAAAAGCTTGAAACCTGTCTTCCGGTTGTGTATTTTGCAAGGGTGTTTAATTCATCAACATTGATTCCTTTTGGGTGCGGTTTTATTTCCAATGGCTGCTTAGGAATATCTTTTAGTGTTCTTTTGAAAACAATTTTTTTCTTATTCGGTTCAATAAGCGTAATTTGTGCATGAGGATTTGCAATTGCAGTTCTTCTCAAGTATTCTAATGGCGCTTGTTCAGAGTTAACATATTTCATTCCTTTGAACTTTGCCTTAATCATTGTTCCTTTAAAATTTTTCTTGATTTCAGCCAGGTTGGCTATTTTTGGCTGGTTCTTTTTTGGATCAATAGTAATTTCCAAACTAATTGGGTTTCCTTTTCCGGTGCCGGTTATAACCTGACTTGCTTTTCCTGTGGTTATTTGTGAAAGCATTGTACAGCCCGCAGCACCTATTCCCTGCTGACCTCTCATTTGCATCATTCTGTGAAACTTTGTTCCTGCAAGTAACTGCCCCAAAGCTTTCCCGACAGTTTCCTTTGTTAATCCGGGACCATTGTCTTTTACAGTAACTTCATAATATTCGCTTCCAAGTTCTTTGATCTGTACTTCTATATCTGGAAGTATTTTTGCTTCTTCACAAGCATCCAAAGAATTTGTAACATATTCATGTACAATAGTTGTAAGTGCTTTTATTTTTCCGGTTAAACCCAGCATCTGCATGTTTTTTTTGAAAAATTCCGCAACTGAGTGTTCTTTAAACTCTTTTGCGATTTCATCTGCACTTGCTGCTTCTATTGATCCATTAGACATAATTATCACAATTCAAATTTTTCGTTTTCAAATTTTCTTCTCAAAGAACCATAAACCGCTTGATGAGATGCTCCTCCCAAGAGCATTTCAACCGCTTTTTTGGCTTTTTCAATTTCCTCTTCCTTTCCAATAATTGAAATGGTTTTCCCATAAACCGAAATGTTAGCTCCGGTATCAGTTTCAATTTCTTCTCTGGCTTTTCCATTAGACCCAATAACTCTTCCTTTCTTTGCCGTCATTGTTCCATGGCTTTTGCCAATTATTTCCTTAAGGTCAATTATTTCAATAATAGTGCCTTCTTCAAGCAATCTGAATGCTTTTTCAGGCGAAAAACCCCTAGCAATAGCCTTTACAATGCGCATAGCATTGAAATGCCCTAAAGAATCTCCTTTTTGAAGAATCTCTATTTCACCTTCTTTGCTGTCCACTTTCAATTTAGTATTGGTCTTTAGCTCAATTTCTCGCTTAGTAGAGCCGTTTTTACCAATTACTGATCCAATCCTTTCATGTGGAACAAGCAAAAAATCGGAGTTTTCCTCTTCCATTATTTACTATCTAATAGATATACTATATATAATATATAGCTTACTCAACGATTTTAAGCATCATAGCTCATTTTTACGTGCTTTTATCTTTTCATATAGGGCCTCGAAGCTGATTTTAAGGCCTTTTTTGGAGAAAAACTTGGCTATATTTCTAACATCCCGTTCAAAAAAATCTCTTGCTTTTGGGTGATTAAGCAGAACAGCCTGAGCAAAATCAATAATTACAAGATTCTTATTTTTTACCAAAATATTGTATTCTGATAAGTCAGCGTGAACCAGACCAGCTTTATAGAGGCCAGCCATAAAATCAACAATCTGCTCTAAATAGGTTTCCAGCTCTTTTTTGGTTGTTTTAGTTTCTTTTAATTTCTTTGCAGGTTTGTTATTTTCGTTCACAAATTCCATTACAATTACATTTTCCTTAATTCCCAAAGGAACAGGAATGCTTAATCCCGCTTTGTTAGCAATCATTAAATTTTTGTATTCTTTTTTTGCCCAAGCAAAAACCAAATTCCTTCTGTCCTTTCTCAATCCTTGAAATCTGCGATCATCAACAATATATTCCTGCATTCTTTTGAAATCAGTTGTTTCTTTTTTAAAAATTTTAACCGCTCTTAAGTTTCCGGAAACATCAGTTGCTGCAAACACATGAGCTTCTTTTCCTGTACTAATAATGTGTTCCAGAACATCAAACAAACCTTTATTCGCGAGAGAATGAACTGCTTTTATTGATTGGTCATCAAAAACTTTTGCAAAAGTTTTCCTGTCAGATTCCTGTTTGAATCTTCGCTTTAAAACTTCAAACTCAAATTCTTCTGTTTCTATCATAAAATCAGTTAGGTGAGAATTAGTTAAATTAAACAGGCAATTTGCCCAAAAAACCTTTTCTTTTCAAATGCTCGGTCTGAAAACCGATGTAACGCCATACAATATCTGCTTTTGATGGCTGGAAATCCCAGAGTCTTATAATAACCACATCCCTGTCTCTCATCCAGGTTCGTTTTCTCATTTTTCCGGTTATCCTGCAGCTTCTTTCCTGGCCGTCCTCACAAAGAACTTTGATCTGATCTCCGCCCTGTCTCTGAATAACCATTCCGAACATTTCGAGGTTTTCTCTTTTAGGGAGTTTTATTCTCCTTAATTGTGCCTGCTGGTTTTCTGCTGCTGCTGCGTCTTTTTTACTCAAAATCACACCTTCATTATTATTGCATGTTCAATGCCGTCAATTGTAATAATATCCGTAGCGCTTATAAATCCTTTTTCAATTGCAACGCCTACGGATTTTTTTCCAAAAAGATTAATGCTCTCTGCTTCTTTTAAAAGTCCGGCAAGTTTTGGTTCATCAATTAGTTTGCCTTTGTAAAAGTTTTCATCAATAAAAACTTCTCGTTGATCATCTTTCAGAGTTTTTCCGATTAGTTCCTTATCACAGCAGGCTAGAATAAAAGTATTCTGGAGGTTATGCATTTTACAATACAACATTTCACCTGATTTTTTTCAAAGGGCTTAGTGCACCACAAGCAGTACATTTAAGCATCTTGACTCCGCTTCTTTCAGCAATTTCTGTATCAGGTTTTCCGCATTCATGACAAAGCACGTATTCTTTCAAATAATTATTAAATAATTTTTCAAGAACTTCAGGCCAGAATTTTCCGGTCAAAGTAAGTTTTCCGTCAGCAAGAACTCCGGCGGTTGCTGTTTCTTTTGTAATGTATTTGTAAAATGCTTTTTCATCCCTCTTAACAGATTTGATTGCCTGCGAAAAATTCTTTATAATTGTTTTTTTACCCTGCACAGTACTGTCTAGCTTAGGTAATTCGAACCTTTCCTTAGAAATGCTCTTTTCAGGCAGACTTCCGTAAAGCCTGGTAAGCATTTTGTCATATTCCATGAACTATTTCCTCTGTTAAAGCCTTATAAAGGTTCTCAAAACAATGAAAAACTGCGAATGCTTTATTAATATTAAAACAATTCATATTTTGGTTAAAAATGATCAGGCAACAAATTGATGCGTTAAAAAGCGCTGTAGCAATTGTAGGTTTTCTTTTTGCGGCGTATTTAATTTTTACAAACGCTTCAGTTGTAAACGAGTTAATTTTAGGCTATGGTTTGGTTGGATTATTAATAGCTTCAATAATAGCCAATGCTTCAATATTTCTTCCTGTTCCTATAGATCTTGTGATTTTTGCATTAAGTGCACAGTCACCAAATTTTTTGGATGTTGTAGTTTTGTCTTTAGTAGCTGGTTTTGGTGCGGCTGTTGGAGAAATGACCGCGTACATAATGGGTTTGCTTGGAATAAAAACTGCGGAAAAAGCAAAGCATAAAGAATTTTTACAAATTGAAGCAGTAAGAGAAAAACTCGGAAAAAAAGGAGCGATTTTCATTTTCCTTGGAGCCATGACTCCGTTTCCGTTTGACTTAATAGGAATAGTTGCAGGCCTGATTAAATACGATGCGAAAAAATTCTTTTTAGCAGCACTTGCAGGAAAAATTGTCCGTTACTTAATCATTGGATGGGCTGCATTTTACGGATTATCCTTTGCAAAAGATTTGTTTTTCATTTAGGTTTTTTAAAAACCTAATATCTTTGTAATTCCAAAAACCAAAACCATCAAAACAGTTTGTAGTGGTAATGCTGGAAGAGGTTTTCCTTTATTTTTGGAAGCATAATCTAGAGTAATTATTAATCCAGCAAGTGAAGCAATAAGAATTGCAACTGAAGGAATAAATTTTACTAATCCGCTTGTTGTTTGTGTTGCAAGAACACTAATAGCAAATGCTAACGGAATAACCATGTCCCCAGTCCCCAACTCAAACTTGTGTTCTTTGGTGGGCAAAGCATAAGTAAATGCTAAATTCTTTTTTGTTACTCCTTTTGCTAGTGTTACCATGTGTTTTGTTTTGAAAACAGCAATGTAATCATAAACCCCTAAAAGCACAATGAAAACTAAAATCGGAATTACTCCCAAGCTTGCTCCGATTAATGCTCCGGCTCCTGCAGCAGCTACAATGCTTGAAGCATTCCTTAACAATAAATGTTCTTTGAAAATAATTCTCAAAACAACAAACACAATTGCAATTAAAAGAATTATTTCATCAACAATTCCTGTGGGCAGAAGAACAATTAATGTTGTTCCGAATATTGCCATGCTTTCAATTCCTTTCAGCAAAATCGTGAGCAACCATTCCGGAGCAAACTTAATCAAAATCAAAAGTATTGCAGTAAAACCAAGAATCCAAACCATCAAACCAATACTATTTTCTACATCATCAGGATTATCAGTAACAAGAGTAGTGTGAATATCCTGTTCAATCATAAAGTTTCCGGCATACAACCCAATTCCCTGAGTTAAAACAAAAATAATAATTAACTGAATAATCAATTGCTTGTTCATGAGAATTAATATTAGGTTTCTTTTATTCAAAAAGCTTTCTTCCAATTCTTAAAACAGTTGAGCCTTCTTCTATTGCGATTTTGTAATCATTGCTCATGCCCATTGAAAGATGTGTAATGTTAAGGTGTTCTTTCAAATCATAAAGAGTTCTGAAAGAATCTCGGATTATTTCCTCATCTTCTGTATGCTGTGCCATTGTCATTAATCCAATAAATTCAACATTATCATATGGAAGATTTTTCATTGTACTCATCATAGATTCAACTTCTTTTGGAGGCATTCCGAATTTTTGTTTTTCTCCTGATGTGTTAACCTGCAAAAAAACACTCTGCACTTTATTCATGTCGGAAGCAGCATAATGAATTTTTCTTAATAAATCTAATGAATCAACTGAATGAATATAATCTGACATTTCCACAACTTTTTTCACTTTATTAGATTGTAAATGTCCAATAAAATGAATATCTGCTTTCATTTCTTTTAAATCAGGATATTTTTCCTCTAATTCCTGTGCTTTGCTTTCTCCAATATCTCGAATTCCTGCTTCTACTAATTCTTTTATTTTTGGAATTTCTTGGTTTTTAGTAACTCCAACCAAAGTAATTTCCTCAGGTTTTCGCCTAACCTTTTCACACGCTTCTTTTATTTCTTTTTGTAAATTAGAGTAATTTTCTTTGACACTCATAGAAAGAATTTGGATTGAAAGGTTTTTAATTAAGCTTATTTTTTTTCGGTCGCAATCCTCGATATTTATTACGTGCTTTTGTTACTGAGCTTCTCTCACGGGTTCCTGGTAAAATGGAATTTTTGTCTAGCGTTTTTTCTTTTATTAATTTTCTTATAGTCATGCGTACATCAGATTCTATGACTTGTTTTCCGTTTTTCCATAAATAATCGAGTATTTGGTTTACTGTTTTGGGTTCTTTCAAAACTGATTCTAAAATAAGTCTTTGATTTGTGCCTACTTTGTGTGTTCTTCCAATAATCGGGCGTGGTTTTCTAGGTGGCATTATAACAGTATAATCTTTTGATACTTATTCATTTAGGTTTTCAATCGCCTGCTTTTTGATTTTGGAAAAGCTTTTAACTAATGGAGACACTTAATGCTTTATGCCTAAAAGGCGATTTGAAGCTCGAAATTTTGAAACTTATAGGCCAGAATATGGGACAAATATTGTTAGGGATAATAGAACAGGGAGACTAATTTCTCCTCTACGAAAAGAAGAGGTTGTTAGTTCTCGTTATAGATTTAGTTCAAAGGCAAAAGGGATTAAATTATTATCAAAAATTGTTCAAGGCACTGGAGCTAATTTTCTAAATTTTGTGCATTTTTCAAAATCTTCTGTTCGAAGAATTGGTGATAAATCAATTTTAGATAAACTTAGAAGAAAAAGCGATAAAATACTTGTTAGATCTGATAATGCTAGTTTAACACAATCGGTTAGTCAAAGGGAAAGACTTAAACAACCAAGAGCAGCTTTTCCAAATACTGATGTTGGGAGAAGGGAAGCTCTTCAATTCATAAAAGATCTTAATTCTTATTACGGAGTTGTAATTCACCATAGAGATAATAGGTTAGGAAAAGTTGTTGGACATGGAAGAGTTTTTGTTAAAGGAGATTCAGGGTCTAGGTGGGTTTATTTTGCTCCAGAAGATTCAAGTACAAAAACTTTTGCAAGATGGAAACACGAACTTATTTCATCTAACACAAAAGGAAAAAGTGTTAAAGGTAGAAATGGTTTATCGGAAAAATCTTTAACTGCTTGTACTAATATTGCCAAAAAAATTAGAGTTGCGGCAGAAAGAGCAAGGTTTGATGATGTTGTTGCTGCAAGTTTTGTGATTTATGAAAAACAGATTAATGTCCCAGAATTTTATGATTTGCTTTTTATTCAAGGATTAAGAAGACCGGGTTTTACTCCGTTTTAAGTCGGCTTCACAAACCCGTGTTTTGGTTTGTAAACATCTCCTGATTTTTCCAGTTTGGAAATAATTTCCTTAACTTTGTCAGATTCCATTCCGAGGGTTTTTGCCTCTGTTATAACCTCTTCGATAGGAACAATATCAAGTTCTTGTGCTTTCTCTTTTATGATTCCAAGAACTTTCTTCAAATTACCCAGTTGTGTATGGGTTTGTCCTGAGGTAATAATATCAATGTCTATTTTTCCGGTTTCAGGATCGGTAACAAGATCTTCCAAAGAAGTCCTGACTAGCCTTACTGATCTTTCAACATCCTGTTCCTCAACAGCATCGCTTAATCTTACTCTTGCTGAAGCTTCAGCTAACCTGATTAATCCTTCCAGCTGCCTGTGGGTTGCTGCATAAGAACCTTCTTTTCTTCCCTGATCACGTAAAGAAATATAAAAGTCGCTTAGTTTTTTCATTCCGTCATCAGAAAGAACAGGAAAAACTTTCTGCCTTGCATAAGAAATATATTTTTTCAATAACTCCCCGTCAATTTTTGGGGTAATAAGTTGGGTAAGTTCTTCCAGCAGCTTATTTTTTTTCCCAATTCCTTTTTTGGATCTTTGAATAATCATTTCTCCTGCTCTGTGGCTTTTCAGAATGTGGCCTGCGATTTCCAAATCTTTTGTTCTGTCAAGAACATCACGCATCATAAAAAATAAATCAAATCTGCTAAGTAAAGTCGGAGGAAGATTAACCTGATCTATAAATGGCTGGTAAGGATCGAACCTTGAATATTTTGGGTTGGCTGCAGCTAATACACTCGTGTCGGTTTTGAATTTTGTTACAATTCCTGCTTTTGCGATACTGATCTGCTGTTGCTCAAGTGCTTCGTGCATTGCACTTCTGTCATCAGGATCCATTTTGTCAAATTCATCCACCATTGCCATTCCGCCGGAAGCTAATACTAATGCTCCTGCTTTCAGAGTCCAGCCACCATCGCCAAATTCATCTTTAACTGCTGTTGCTGTTATTCCTGCTCCTGAAGTTGTTTTTCCTGCAACGTAAATTGATTTTGGCGCAATAGAATCAGTTGCTCTCAGAATTGCACTTTTTGCTAATCCTGGGTCTCCTACAATAAGAACGTGAATATTTCCCCTTACTTTCTGTTCTCCTGGGAGAGTTTTTTTAACTCCTCCAAACATCTGCAATGCTATTGCTTCTTTCATTGTTTCATGTCCGTAAATGTGCGGAGCAATACTTTGAGTCAGTAAATCATAAACGTCGTCTCTCTTTGCTAATTCTTTAATTTCTTTTTCTTCATCCTTATCTATTTCAATATCCTCAAATTCTTTTTCAGTTTCTTCTAAATGGTGTGCTTCTAAGTATCTTCCATAAACAACTTTTTTTTCTTTCGGTGGCATTAATCTGAGTATTCCTGTTATTTTAGTCCTGTCTCCCGGAGCAACCATGTTCACAAAGTCATCATTAATATAAATATCCAAATTAGTTGCCTGTTCTGAACCTTTCAGAATTTCTAAAGGCTCCTGTATCTGGATTTTTTGATAATCCTCAAATTCACTGGTTTCTTCTTCTAGAGTAAAAGTTCTGTTTTTACATTCAGAACACATGCTTGGAGTGTTTGTAATATTTTTTTTCTGCGGGATCTTGTAAGTAGCGTCACATCTTGAACATTTCCATGTTGCAAATTTTATCTTAGGCAAAACATCGGTAACCTGCCGTATAACTCCTTCGACAGTGATTAGTTTTCCAATGTGAGCAGAACTAACATCTCTCAGCACAGGCTGTTTTTCTTTTGGTAAATTAAAAAGTCTTATGTGAGGTGCAAATTCTTCTATTTCTAAAAGAGGAACATCTATGTTTTTAATCGCTTGATGTGCAGCAGCTAAACAAACATCAGAATTAACCAAAAGCTCATCTGCTAAATCAACATCGTAATGTTCTATGTCCTTAAAATCAACAGAAAGGCTTCTTTTTTGAGGATAATCTGAAACAAGCGTTTCAATTTGTTTCATGTACTTGTGTTTGAAAAATTCCTCAAATTTTTCTGCAAAAGGATTGTCTTCCCTTGTTGTTTCTTCAGTGTACAATCTTTTTCCCCATAAATTTCTGTTTTTTTGACTTTATAAGGCGTCTTAGACCACAATGCCGGTGCAAGCCCTTTGCGTAAATGAGATTAAAATGTGCGTTTTTTTTGGGAAATTTTATTTATATGTAATAAGTACTATTTGCTATTAAGATAATTCACTTTACTTTCACAACTTTTTGGAAAAAAAAATTCAGGAAAGTGAAGCTACATAAGTTATTTTTTTTCTTTTCTTGCCATTTTTCCCAGAGCAAGTTTTGAATCGCGTTTTAATGCATAATAATGTTCAACATCAATTAAGTAAACAGTTTTTTTGCCTTTTTCATGTACTAAAAGAAAGTTATTTTTTCCATATTCATACAAGTCTGTGGGGTGGATTCCTGCTGCTACTAATTTTGCCCATATTTCTCTTGCATCTGACATATTGCCTTCTCTAGCATTTTCAATATTCCGGGTTACAATAAATCTTTCTTTTTTTGGAGTTTGGACTATTCCAAGTGGTTGTTCAGTTTTAAAACCAAGTTTTCTTAATTCAGCGAGCATTCTTATCTCATGGGTAGTTGTATAATGTCCTCTTATTGACCTTACTCTAACTCTAAACTTATTTCCATTAGCATCAGCAGTAGTTGCAGTGAATACAGTTCCGTGATTTTTTTTGTATCGTCCGCTTTGAAGATACTGTTGCTTATTTTTCCAATTTCCTGGAATAAGTGCCGGAATATCTCGGTTTTTCACTCCGGGCATTACAGTTATGCGATTTCCTTCTGATGTTTTCACTAATCTGACGTGTGATTGATTTGTTCTTGGCTTAGCGGAAGGAGTATCAGTCTTTTTCATCGGGACTGTTTTCAGAATTTTCTCTGGCTTTTTAGCAGGCATATTGAAGAATTATCCTCCAGGTATAAATACATTGCCAATAGTTATTCCTTTTTGACTGATTTTAGCACCCCCAAATACTTTAAATAAAATTGGCGGTCTTTTACATACATGGTAAAATTCTATATTACAACAGCTATAGATTATCCTAATTCCAAACCTCATTTGGGGCACGCTTACGAAAAAACAGTTACTGATTGTATTGCACGTTGGCATCGCCTTAAAGGAGAGGATACTTTTTATTTAACAGGAACTGATGAGCATGGTAAAAAGATCCAAGAGGCTGCTAAGAAAGCAGGGAAGAAACCGAAAGCATTTGTGAATGAACAAGTGAAATCATTCAAAGAGCTTTGCAAAAAGTGGAATATTTCTTATGATAATTTTATCCGAACAACAGACCCAAAGCATGAGAAAATGTGTCAAAATATTTTCCAGAAAGTTTTAGACAAAAAAGATATTTATCTTGGAGAATATGAGGGATTATATTGTACTGGTTGTGAAGCTTATTATTTAGAAAAAGATTTGCAAAATGGTTTGTGTCCTGTTCATGGAACTAAACCTGAAAAAGTGAAAGAGGAATCTTATTTTTTCAAAATGTCAAAGTATCAACAGCAATGGCTGGATTATGTTGAGAAAAACCCTGAATTTATTTATCCTGTGAGAAGAAGACAGGAAATTGTGAACAGAGTAAAAGAAGGATTAAGAGATTTGAGTGTTTCCAGAACAAACTTTGACTGGGGAATTAAACTCAAAAACAATAAAGAACACGTGATTTACGTTTGGTTTGATGCTTTGCTGAATTATCTTTCCGGAATTGATTATCCTTCTAAAAAAAGCAAAAAATACTGGCCTGCAGATATTCATGTTATAGGAAAAGATATTTTGTGGTTTCATTCGGTTATCTGGCCAATAATGCTTTTCAGTGCGGGAATTGAACCGCCAAAAAAAGTTTTTGTTCATGGTTTCATAAACACTGCTTCCGGAGAAAAGCTTTCTAAAAGTTCAGGAAAAATGATTGATCCAATTGAATTAAGAGAAACTTACGGGATTGATTCTGTAAGATATTATCTTTTGCGTGAAATCCCTATGGGGGAAGACGGAAACTTTTCTATTAATGCTTTAATCGAAAGACACAATAATGAATTAGCTAATGATTTTGGTAATTTGGTTCATAGAGCTCTTTCCATGGCTGATAAAAGATTAGGAGGGAAAGTTCCAAACTCAAAAACTGATCCTAGCCTTGCAAAGAAACTTGATTTGAAAAAAATCGACTCGTTTATGGAAAAACTAGAATCTCATAATGCTTTGAATGAAATTTTTTCTTTTATTGGAGCGTGTAATAAGTACATTAACGAAAAAGAACCTTGGAAACTTGAAGGAAAGGAACTCGAACAGGTTTTGTATTCTATTTTAGATTCTCTTAGAGTAATTTCGATTTTGCTTGCTCCGTTTCTGCCAGAAACAAGCGAAAAAATTTCCAAGCAATTGAATGTAAAGCTTGGAAACTTTAGTGAAGTGAAATTTAATTTATTGAAAGCAGGAAAGTTAGGGAAAAAGGAAATACTTTTCCAGAAAATTGAGAAGAAAAAAGAGAAAACTGAAAAAGCAAGGGAAATTAGTGTTAAAGTTGATTCGAAGTTGAAAAAGCTCGGTTTCAAACTGGTTGCTGCAGTTGTTGAAGGAGTTAAAGTGAAAAATAAGCATGAGGGGCTTGAAAAGATCAAAAAGGAAACAGTGAAAAGCATTGATCTTGATTCGAAAGAAGAGGAAAAAGTAATTCAGGGTTATCTTGATTTGTACAAGGATATCGGGGTTAAACAGGATTATCATGCTGTGAAGAATCTTGTTGATTTGGCTAAAAAATCTGGTAATATTCCCAGAATAAACACGGTTGTTGATTCTTATAATTTGGTTTCTATTGAGAAAGGTTTGATTGTTGGTGCGCATGATCTGGAAAAAATTTCAGGAAACATCCAAATAACATTCGCAAACGGAAAAGAAATTTATGTTCCACTTGGAACCAAAGGAGAAATGAAACTTGATAAGAAAGAATATTTGTTCAAAGATGATA